>DWVA01000011.1 GCA_019120475.1 Candidatus Blautia intestinipullorum
TCACATAATCAGATATATAAGTTTATTCTATTTATCTTGTTTCACTCAATCTTCCCCATCGCTCTCTTTTGCGGCTCTCGCTTCGATCTCTTTTTTCTGGATCTCTGCCGGAGCCTGCTCATAACGGGCAAATTCATAGGAGAAATCTCCGCTTCCGCCTGTCATGGAACGAAGATCAGTGGAGTATCCGTAAATCTCAAGCTGCGGCACATCCGCTTCGATCACTGTATTTCCATCGTGATCCGGATTCATACCAAGGACACGGCCGCGGCGTTTATTCAGATCTCCCATAACATCGCCGGTAAATTTATCCGGTACTGTGACCTTCATGCTTACGATAGGCTCAAGAAGAACCGGGGAAGCATCCATAAATCCCTTCTTGAAGGCGAGGATCGTTGCCATCTTGAACGCCATTTCAGAAGAGTCTACCGGATGATAGGAGCCGTCGTAAAGCGTCGCTTTTACGCCTACTACCGGATAGGAAGCAAGGGGCCCCTTCTGAACGCATTCCTGAAGTCCCTTTTCCACTGCCGGGAAATAGTTCTTGGGAACGGCGCCGCCTACGACTACCTGCTCAAATACATAAGGCGTTTCCAAATCTCCGGAAGGCTCAAAGCGCATCTTTACATGTCCGTACTGTCCATGTCCTCCAGACTGTTTCTTATGCTTTCCTTCCACATCAGAATTCTTGCGGATTGTTTCACGGAAGGGAACCTTTGGTTTTGAAAGCTCTATATCTACTTTATAGCGTTCTTTCAGCTTGCTTACAACAATATCCAGGTGCTGGTCGCCCATGCCGTAGAGCAGCGTCTGCCTGTTGGCGGAATCGTTTTCCATGCGCAGCGTCTTGTCTTCGCTTGCCATTTTTGAAAGAGCCTGAGAAATTTTATCCTCATCGCCCTTTTTCACTGCCTTATATCTCTTGCAGGTATACGGCGTGGAAATCACAGCTTTTGGATAGAGGACCGGTGCGTTCTTCGCGGCAAGGCTGTCGCCGGTCTGCACGCTGTTCAGTTTTGCGATCGCTCCGATATCTCCGGCGTGAAGCTCCGGCACTTCGTAAGGCTTGGAGCCTTCCAGCACATAAAGCTTATTCAGTCTTTCTTCCTCTCCCTTTTCTACATTCAAAAGAGTATCGTCAGATTTAAGGACTCCTGACGCCACTTTGATAAGGGAATATTTGCCAAGGAACGGATCTACGATCGTCTTCCATACATATGCGGATTTTGATTTTGCAAAATCGTAATTCGCCTCAAAAATCTCGTTTGTCTTCTGGGAAATACCGTTGCAGGCGCGCTTGTCCGGACTCGGGAAATATCCGCAGATATCGTCCAGAAGGTTGGATACGCCTCTTAAATTCACCGGAGAGCCCATGCACACAGGAACAATGCTTCCGTCCTGTACGTTGGTTGCAAGAGCTGCGGAAACCTCTGTTACAGAGAATTCATCGCCCTCAAAATAGCGGTCCATAAATTCCTCGCTGGTCTCAGCGACGGATTCCATCAGGATCTCATGATATTTTTCAAGATATTCGTTCAGATATTCCGGAATATCACATGGTTCCTTTTTGCCCTTGTCGATATATTTTCTTCCGGCCTGTTTTACAACATTGACATAGCCCACAAATTTGCCGTCTTCACGAATGGGGAAATGGAGCGGAGCAATCTTTTTGCCGTAAAGCTCTGTCAGTTCTTCCACAACCTTACGGTAGCTGACGTCATCCACATCCATGTCCGTAACAAAAAACATACGGGGGAGTTTATATTTCTCGCACAGTTTCCACGCCTTCTGAGTTCCTACCTGAACTCCCGCTTTGCCGGAAACAACGATGATTGCCGCGTCTGCCGCACTGACAGCCTCTTCCACTTCGCCTACAAAGTCAAAATATCCGGGGGTATCCAGTATATTTACTTTTATCTTATCCCACGGGATCGGAAGCAGTGATGTGGAAATTGAAAAATGTCTCTTAATCTCTTCTTTATCAAAATCGCTGACTGTATTTCCGTCCTCTACTCTTCCCAGCCGGCTTGTCATTCCGGCCAGATAAGCCATTGCCTCTGCCAAAGTTGTTTTGCCGGATCCGCCGTGACCTAATAGGACTACATTTCTGATTCGGTCAGTTCTATAAACGTCCATATGTAATACCTCCCTGTTTGTCTAATATGTTCATATTTTACTAAAAAACTATGTGTTTTTCAAGTATTTTATATAATTTTAACAACTTTTTTTCAAAAAATCCTGTATAATTTCCCCAGTATTTGACTTTTTATCCTGTATATTTTAAAATAGCTAAAGAGATTCCTGCGATGCTTTGATCTGCGCAGGTGGGAAAGGATGCTTATACATATGAAAACCATTGGTTTTATCGGGCTTGGACTGATCGGAGGATCTATTGCGAAGGCAATACGTAAGTTTCATCCGGATTATAATATCCTTGCCTATGCAAAACATAAAGAAACTCTGGCCGCCGCCCTTCAGTGCGGGGCTATTGACGGAGTACTGGACGCAGAAGACGACCGCTACCGCCTGTGCGATTACATTTTTCTCTGCGCTCCTGTGGAATATAATATAGAATATCTGAAATACCTGAAAAATGTAATCTCAGACGCCTGCATTATTACAGACGCAGGAAGTGTAAAAGGTCCCATACACCAGGCTGTAGAAGAACTGGGAATGGATCACTGTTTCATCGGCGGACATCCCATGGCAGGCTCGGAGCGTTCCGGTTTTGCCAATTCTACGGATCACCTTCTGGAAAACGCATATTATATTCTTACGCCAGGAGGAGAAGTGCCGCTGGAAAAGCTTACGGAATTTTCGGAGCTGATCGACTCTCTCGGGGCGATTCCTATGGTGCTTACCGCGGAGGAGCATGACTTTATTACTGCCGGGGTCAGTCATCTGCCTCATATCATAGCCTCCTCCCTTGTCAATCTGGTAAACGCCCTGGACAATGACGCCGAATATATGAAGACCATTGCCGCGGGAGGTTTCCGGGATATTACCCGGATCGCCTCCTCTTCTCCTGTAATGTGGCAGCAGATCTGTTTGGAAAACAGCAAAAATATTTCTTCCGTACTGGATGAATATATCCGTATGCTCATTCAGATACGCTGCTCCATCGACAATCACGAGGCGGACAATATTTATCAGATGTTTGCCAGCTCCAGAGATTACAGAGACTCTATCGACGTTACCTCCAGCGGCCTGATCACCAGGGCGTATGTGCTTTATCTGGACATTGTAGATGAAGCCGGAGGGATCGCCACTATCGCAACTATTCTGGCTATGGATAATATCAGCATCAAAAATATCGGTATTATCCATAACAGGGAGTTTGAGCAGGGCGTGCTGAAAATCGAATTCTATGAGGAAGACGCGATGAACAGAGGAGCCGCTCTCCTTCGAAAAAGAAATTACATTATATATGAACGGTAGGTAAAGACTTATGGAAATAAAAAAGCAGCAGAGTTTAAAGGGTGTTCTTTCTGTCCCCGGCGATAAATCTATTTCTCACCGGGCAGTTATGTTCGGCGCTCTTGCCAGGGGAACCACCCGTGTGTCTCATTTTCTGGAGGGAGCGGACTGTCTTTCCACAATCTCCTGCTTCCGTAAGATGGGGATTGACATAGAAAAAGACGGAGAAGAGCTGTTGATCCACGGGCGCGGTCTGCGGGGGCTGAATTCCCCCAGAGAAATTCTCAACGCTGGAAACAGCGGCACTACCACGCGCCTTATTTCCGGTATTCTGGCCGGACAGAAATTTATCTCAGAACTGGACGGAGACGCTTCTCTCCGAAGCCGTCCCATGAAGCGGATCATGGATCCCCTGACTGCCATGGGGGCGGATATAAGAAGCCTGATGGACAACGGATGCATGCCTCTTCGTATTGCAGGCCGTCCTCTTCACGCTGTCCATTATAATTCTCCGGTGGCTTCCGCCCAGGTAAAATCCTGCGTACTTCTTGCTGGCATGTACGCGGACGGTGTTACCAGTGTTACGGAACCGTTTCTTTCCAGGAATCACACAGAGATCATGCTGAATTATTTTGGGGCGAAGGTAACGTCTCAGGGCACTACTGCGTCGATCCTGCCGGAGCCGGAACTTTCCGCCCGGGAAGTCTGCGTGCCCGGAGATATCTCCTCTGCGGCCTTCTTTATCGCCGCAGGCCTTCTCACCCCCAACAGCGAGATCCTTTTGAAGAATGTAGGGATCAATCCCACAAGAGCCGGTATTTTAAAAATCTGCCGCCAGATGGGAGCGGATATTACGCTTCTGAACGAAAAACATCAGGGCGAACCGACGGCTGATATTCTTGTCCGTACAAGCAGTCTGAAAGGTACTGTCATCGAGGGGGCCGATATTCCCACTCTCATTGACGAAATTCCCGTTCTGGCTGTAATGGCCGCTTTTGCAGACGGTACTACTGTTATCCGCGACGCACAGGAACTGAAGGTAAAAGAATCAGACCGTATTGCGGTTATGGTAGAAAATCTGAAGCGGATGGGAGCCGACATTGAAGGAACCGACGACGGAATGATAATCCGCGGCGGGAAACCGCTTCACGGAGCCGTTATCGATCCTCACATGGATCACAGAGTGGCGATGTCCTTCGCCGTAGCCGGAACTGTCTGTCAGGGTTCCATGGAGATCACAGACGGGGACTGTGTAAAAATTTCCTATCCGGGTTTTTATGAAGATCTTTACCGTCTTGACTGATTTCCGGAAACAGACCTGGATCCCTGTGATTTAAAATCGCTGCATAAATCTCCGATTACAGGAAATCTTAAATTGTAGATCACCGCCTAAACAGGAGCGGAAAATTCATATTACAAAGGAGGCATCTTATGAAAATTCTATTCTACGGAACCAAAGATTACGACCAGCGTTTTTTTGATAAGCTGGCCCCGGAATATCCGGGAATCTCTATCAAATTTATTGAGGCGAATATTCACGAAGAGACGGCTTCCCTCGCGGGAGGATACGACGGCATCTGCGCCTTCGTAAACGCCGACCTTGGCACAGAAGTAATTGAAGAGCTTCACAGACAGGGTGTAAAGGTTATCCTTATGAGATGCGCGGGTTACAATAACGTGGATCTGAAAACCGCTGCCAAATACGGGATCAGGGTTCTCCGTGTTCCCGGATACTCCCCCGAGGCGGTTGCGGAGCACGCCATGGCCCTTGTTCTCACCGCCAACCGGCATACGCACAAAGCGTATATCAAATGCCGGGAAAACAATTTTGCCCTGAACGGTCTTATGGGCGTAAATCTTTATCAGAAAACAGCCGGAATCGTAGGAACAGGAAAGATCGGCCTCGCTATGGCGAGGATCTGCCGGGGCTTCGGCATGAAGGTGATCGCCTATGATCTCTATCCCAATAAAGAACTTGATTTTCTGGAATATGTGTCTCTCGACGAGCTTTTCCAGAGAAGCGACCTGATCAGTCTCCACTGCCCTCTTACTGAGGAAACCCACCATCTTATCAACGAGGAATCCATTGCCAGAATGAAGGACGGCGTGATTCTGGTCAACACCTCCAGAGGCGGTCTGATCAAAACAGACGACCTGATCGCCGGGATCCGCGATCACAAGTTCTTCGCAGTGGGTCTCGACGTATACGAAGAAGAAACTGATTTTGTCTACGAGGATATGTCAGAACGTATTCTTCAGAGCTCCACGATCCAGAGACTCCTCTCCTTCCCCAACGTGGCAATGACTTCCCATCAGGGATTTTTCACAGAGGAGGCTCTGACAAATATTGCGGAGACAACTCTTCAGAATGCAGTTGCCTTTCGTGATGGAAAGGAATTAAAGAACGAAGTCCGCGGCTGATTCCCGCAGAAGCCGGATTTCTCTTGTCCACCCTTCATCGTCATTAGGGGTTTCCAGAATAAACGGAAGCCCCTGAAGGGCCGGATGGCAGACAACTCTTACAAGGGCGTCCAGTCCGATCTGTCCTTCTCCTATCTTTGCATGGCGGTCCTTGTGGCTTCCCAGTCCGTTCATACTGTCGTTTAAATGTACAGCCTTTAATTTCTCAAGTCCGATAATCCTGTCGAATTCCTCTAATACCCCGTCAAGATCGTGAACAATATCATACCCGCCGTCCCATACATGACAGGTATCCAGGCAGACCCCCATTTTTTCTTTTTTATCTACAAGCGCAAGGATCTCCTGGATTTCCTGGAAGTTTCTTCCTACCTCGGAGCCTTTTCCAGCCATAGTTTCCAACAGCACAGTGGTGGTCTGCCCGTCTGTCAGCACTTCATTCAGAATCTCCGCGATCTTATGGATCCCGGTTTCCGCTCCCTGGCCCACATGGCTTCCCGGATGAAAATTATAGTAATTCCCCGGTGTATATTCCATCCTTTTCAGGTCGTCGGCCATGGTTTCTCTTGCAAAATCGCGAAGGTTTTCCTTCGCCGCGCAGGCATTCAGCGTATAAGGCGCGTGAGCTACGATTTTCCCAAAATGATTTTCCTTTGCAAGAGCAAGAAATTTTTCTATATCCGTCTCATTAATTTCTTTCGCCTTTCCTCCTCGAGGATTCCGGGTAAAAAAGGCAAAGGTGTTTCCGCCGTTTGCGATCATCTGACGGGCCATTTTTTCATATCCTTTTGAGGATGTAGTATGATTTCCGATATATAGCATATGATTATCTCCATTTCTCCTTCTGATTTTTCTTTACAGAACCGGGGCTGTTTCTATTCGTCAAAAATCCGGCACAGCACATTCCCGGCTCTGTTTTGTTATTGTACCAGACATATCCTGATAATTCCAGTCCTGAAATACGTTCAAGAATCTTCAGGTGCCGGTATATAATTGTATTTTCTCATTGACGGCTATCAAAAAAATCCATATACTGGAATCAGTTGTTTTTCATTTTAAATTGAACAGGGGGATATTATGAACGGCACACAAAAGAAAAAAAGAAATGTTGGATCAAAGCATAAAACGGGAAAAAACGGCAGGCAGAATCTGTATCGAAAATCACGCTATTATCAGAAGCAGCGTCAGAAAACCCTCCGTATGATCTTTGGCGGAGCCGTTATCCTTCTTCTTATCCTGCTGGCGCTGATCGTCCGGGGCTGCTCTCAAAAAAAGCAGGAGCCAAAGGATGTCTCTTCTGACAGCGCCAGGACAGTTTCCACCGCCAATGCAGAAAATGAAACGGGGAGCAATTCCGAAAAGGAATCCCAGGATACCGGCAAAGGATCTGAGACAGATCCCTCTCTTCCGGAAGAACCTGTTTCCCTCACTGTCAGCGTTGTAGGCGACTGTACCCTCGGCACAGATGAAAACTTCGATTACGACACAAGTCTGAACGCCTACTATGAAAATTACGGAGCGGATTATTTTTTCTCAAATGTAAAAAGCATCTTTTCCGCGGACGATCTGACGATCGCCAATTTCGAAGGCACCCTTACTGATTCCGAAGCCCGGGAGGACAAACAGTTTGCCTTTAAAGCTCCTGCGGAATTCGCCGATATTCTCACCGCCGGAAGTATCGAAGCTGTAAATACCGCCAACAATCACAGTCACGACTACGGAGAACAGAGCTTTTCAGATACAATGGCCGCTCTGGACAGCCGCGGGATCGTTCATTTCGGATATGACGAAACGGCGGTTATGGAAATCAAGGGAATTAAGGTTGGACTGGTAGGGATTTATGAACTGAACGATCATCTCGGGCGGGAGGAACAACTGAAACAGAATATTGCAAAGGTAAAGGAAGACGGGGCTCAGATCGTCATCGTGATCTTTCACTGGGGAAATGAAAAAGAGGAAATTCCCGACAGTAACCAGACTACTCTCGGACGTCTCGCCATAGATGAGGGCGCGGATCTTGTCTGCGGCCATCATCCTCATGTTCTCCAGGGCATTGAAGAATATAAAGGAAAAAATATCGTTTACAGTCTGGGAAATTTCTGTTTCGGAGGCAACTCCTATCCCAGCGATATGGATTCCATGATCTTCCAGCAGACTTTTACTGTGGATCAGAACGGATTAAAAGAGGATAATGTAACGAACATCATCCCCTGTTCCATCTCCTCTGATTACGATTACAACAATTACCAGCCCACTCCTGCTGAAGGCGAGGAGGCGGACCGTATTTTGCAGAAGATCAAGGAGAGAAGCTCCTGGATATCATCTGCCGAAAATACAGAAGGGGAAGATACCAGCTCTGAATGAAGCCGGCATCTTCAATACACTTCCGCGCCAAAAGGCATCAATGCCAGTTTCGCCAGCTTAAAATGCTGAAGGCCAAAGGGAATCCCTATGATGGTCACACACAGGATGCATCCGAATACAGCGTGTTCCAACGCCAGCGGCAGGCCGGACAGGATCAGCCAGATAATATTTACCAAAAGGGAAACTGCCCCGCCCCCATACTGCACATCTTTTCCAAAAGGAAAAAAGCTGAGGGAGGCAAATTTGAAACACTGCATTCCTATAGGGATTCCTACAATAGTGACGCACCAGAGGCATCCGGCCAGACACCAGCTTAATCCGCTGAGCGCGCCTCCGAAAACGAACCATAACAAGTTACCAAGACAACCCATCTTATTTCCTCCATTTCCTTTACTTACTGCTCTCTGTTATCTATAACGAATTATCAGCCTGCTTTCTTTCATCTGACTGTCTTGTTTTCTTCTAGAGAAAAAGAGTATCCGGGGATACGGCCTGTCTGACCGTTCCCCTGCGGATACTCTTGATTATTTTACGTCTGGATGATCTTTCGGCATTTTTTATGCCACTGCGCCGGAGGTGTCGCCCGCTGCATCGGAGGCCTCTGCATCAGCTCCGTCTGTAGTTTCCGCCGCACTGTCCACCGAGTCCGCTGCGTCCGGTTCTTCCGTAACTGCGTCGGAACCTGCCGCCTCTTCAATTGGCTCTGATACAGCTGCCTGTAAAGCCTCGTCGATCTGCGTTATAAGTTCTTCCGGAATTCCCGCTGCTCTTGCGTTGTCCAGAAGGCTGCTCCAATCCATTCCCTGAAGATATGCCATCATATCTTCTTCACTGTCCATACTTAAAGTTTCTCCTAAAGAAGACAGATCTGTTGTTTCTGCGCCTTCTCCGTAGCCGCTGGTCATGCTCAGTGTTGCCAGAGGAGCGCCGGAGCTGGTGACAGAAAGATCGATCTGACTTGTTTCTGCTTCCGCATCGGAAGTCAAATTGATCACAGCGCCAAAGCCTGACAGCGGATTAGGTTCCTCCTCTGTTCCGTTATTCGGGAAGGAAACTGTGATCGTTCCATTGTAGTAACCGTATTTTTCCGGACTTGTTTCCAGGTTCTCCACCTCAAAATCCGCCACTTCGACGCCGTTGTACGCGGCGATGTAACTTCCGCTCAAAAGTCCTTCCGCTGTCTGTCCGGAACCTGTCAGAGTAAGGGATTCCGTACCACTGGAAATCTCAATAAGCAGTGCGGAATTGCCGTCCTGAGAGGGGTTCTTCCAGGTAAATACAGGAATACTGTCCGTTCCGTCCGTTACCGCCAGTTCCCGTCCTACGATCTTTCCGTCTGCGTTGGTCCATACTTTTGAGGTAAGTATCGCATCGTCGGAGGCTTCCGGATCTTCCGACAGGTCAGCCAGCAGAGAGTCGATCCCTGTCTGCATCTGATTGTATAAATCCCCGGAAATAGCTCCGGCTTCTGTCCAGGAATCAAACAGTGATTTCAGTTCCTGGTCGTCCTTTGCCGCGGTAAGAACCGCCTCCGCTATAGTTCCCAGATTTTCTTCTGTAAGATATCCCTCATATACGGTACAGTCCTCGCTGATACCTTCCACAGACACGGCTTCTTCCATCGAAGATCCCTCTGCCAGATTGTCAATGATCAGGTTTCCGTAACGGTCAATCAACGTACCCACTGTTTCAGAATCTGGAACCAGATCCATGATCTCCGACATCGCCTGGAAATACTGCTGCATCGCCTCGTCAGAAATTTCCGCTCCGGACGCGTCCGTCGCTGTAACCATAAGAGGCATAGACATCCAGCTCTGGGAAAGCTCCGGAATCTGAATATACTCCGCAAGTCCCGCCATATCTACCATAACGTTCATCGTGCAGAGCGCGGAATCATTTACCAGAAAATCTACCGCCATAGCTTCCACACTGTCTTTGATGGTCACATCCATATCCATGGAAACGGTATTCAGCCAGGAAAAATCCATGCCGGAGGCCATTCCAAGAAGAGATTTGCCGGCGTCCTCTGCCGTAAGCGTTAATGTAGCCTTACTTCCTGCTTTCGCTTTGTCCAGCTCCGCCGCATAAGTATCCAGATATGCCTCCACGCCGGAAACAAGTTTATCTAAAGCGCCTTTTTCTGTTTCCTGGTAGGATCCTGCTGCAAACACGGTGCTGCTGCCAGAAAGGATCAGTGCGGATGCAGCGATCCCGGCTGTCATTTTTTTCAAAAGCTTTTTAGTACGATTCATTCGAATCCTCCTTCCATTCTTTCATAAAGATTTTTGAAGACATTTTCATATTATCATAACTCTGCCTCTCCTTCAACATAATCTGACAAATATCTTTCATTTTTCTCTTTATTCTAGTATATTTATCCAATTTTACAAAAATACCGGATTTTCAATGGCAAAAAGTAGATTCATATGAATAAATTCCTTCATTCTTTCCCGGAAGTCCGGTATGATAAGATTTACTTCTGCCATACGCAGGGCTTTTTCGACCAGAGGTCCGGCATTGCAGTATCCATACAGCCCTACGGCCTGATAATGGATCGTCATAAAGATCTCATAGGCTTTTTCCTGCGAAAATCCAAAGTTCAGATGGAGAAGTTCTGTGAATGCGTCCGTCTGCTGATGAAAAAACTTTTTGAAAGCGGCAAGTTTTTCTATAGCAACATTTGTTTCAATGATCGAAGGAAGTATGGCGGAATATTTCAGATGACCGTTATCAGCGTTCAGTATCCCCGCCCAGACCTCCGAGGCCACCTCCGGGGAATATCCGCATCCCGGCGGAAAAGCGGACCGGAGAGCGGTAAAATAAGTGTCCCATTTTTCTCTGGTAAGCTCCAGAAAAATTTCTTCTTTTGTAGTTACATATTTATATAGATTTGCCCGGGACCAGGACAACTGTTCCGCAATGGTGGTGAGGGTGATCATATGATACGGCTTTTCCGCAAACTGAGCATCCGCCGCCTTTTTGATCTCCGTCATCCTTTCTTCTTTCTGACTGCTGCTTCTGGCCCTCATAAAATCCGCCATATCTTTCTGTTCTCCTGTTTTTTCTTCCTGATTCTTTATTTGAAAAGATTTTTAACAACTGTTTCCAGATTCTCCCGGATCTTAATATGCTGAGGACAGACTTCCTCGCATTTTCCGCATTTGATGCATTCGGAAGCCGGTTTTCTGCCGTGGCCTCCCACCAGCCACTCTTCCTGATGTTTTGCCATATCCATATTTCCATATAGGGTCAGATAATTCATTGCTGTAAAAGATCCCGAAATCCCAATATCCATAGGACATACTTTCGCGCAGTAATTACAAGTGGTGCATGGGATCAGAGGAATTTTCGCAAGCTCTGTCTGCGCTTTTTTCAGCACTTCTCTTTCTGTGTCATTTAAGCCGTGGAAATCCTTCATATAGGAAAGATTGTCTTCCATCTGGGCAATGCTGCTCATGCCGGAAAGGACTGTGATCACTCCTTCCAGATCCGCCGCAAAACGGATTGCCCAGGAGGCTGCCGAAGACTGAGGCTCCGCGTCTTTCAGGATCTTTTCCACAGATTCCGGAGGCGTGGCAAGCATTCCGCCTTTTACAGGCTCCATAATGATCACAGGCTTTCCGTGTTTTCTCGCCACTTCATAGCAGGCTCTGGACTGTACCGCGGGATTTTCCCAGTCGGCATAATTGATCTGAAGCTGTACAAATTCCATTTCCGGATGAGCGGTAAGAATTTCTTCCAGTTCTTCCGGTGTGGAATGGAAGGAAAAACCAATGTGCTTTACCAGGCCCTGCGCCTTCTTTTCCTGAATCCAGCTCCACATGTCAAAATCGTCAAAGTAATGTGTACGGCCTTCTCCCAGATTGTGAAGAAGATAAAAGTCAAAGTATCCGGCACCTGTCTGTTTCAGAGAGGTATCGAACTGGGCCATAGCCTCTTCTTTTGTTTTACAATTGATCCATGCCGCATTTTTTGTGGCAAGCTGGTATCTTTCCCGGGGATAACGCTCTACAAGAGCCTGGCGGATAGCGTCCTCGCTTCCTGCATAGGCCCATGCTGTGTCAAAATAGGTAAATCCCGCATCCAGAAATGCGTCTACCATTGTTTTCGTCTCTTCCACATCAATAGCTCCGTCTTTCTGAGGCAGTCGCATCAGACCGAAGCCAAGTTTTTTAATCTCTTCTCCTAAATATGACATATTTTCTCCCTTCTGTACAGTTGTACACGTTTTTTATAAGTAACATTATGTAACTTATTTTTAATTTAGCACTCTTTTCGTTATTTGTCAATCTGCAGATCTTTATTTCCTTAAACCTGCATCCGCCGGAAAAATGTCGGCTCCTCATACGTTGACAAGCAGTTTTCATCCTGCTATATTTAACTCGATAAGTTATTTTCGCAAATGATCCCAAGAAAATACAGAAAGGAACCTGCGTTATGAATTCACTAAAAAAAGTCTATTGCAGAGGTTTTCAGAAGTTTTTCCGCATTGCCATCCCCTTCCTGCCTTACCGGAAGCCTAAGATTGCCGGCAGTGTGAAGGAACTTCCCGATATCATACGAAAACATAAGTGTTCCCATGTCCTTATCATTACAGACCAGGGAATCACAAAACTTGGACTGACAAAGCGTCTTGAAAAGGCATTAAACAGAGAGGAGATTCCTTATACACTTTATGACCGGACAGTAGCCAATCCGACAACCGTCAATGTGGCAGAGGCTCTGGAACTTTACAGACAGAACGGCTGCGACGCGATCATCGGTTTCGGCGGCGGCTCCAGTATGGACTGCGCCAAGGCAGTGGGTGCCCGGGCAGTAAAACCAAATCAGTCCCTTGCCAAAATGAAAGGGATCCTGAAGGTTCACAAAAAGCTTCCTCTTTTAATGGCTGTTCCGACTACTGCAGGCACAGGCAGCGAGACGACTCTGGCTTCCGTCATTACCGATGCAGAAACACGCCACAAATACGCTATTAACGATTTTCCTCTGATCCCGCGCTATGCTGTGCTGGATCCGAAAGTCACCTTAAGCCTTCCTCCATTTATCACGGCTACAACCGGTATGGACGCCCTGACCCACGCGGTGGAGGCGTATATCGGAAATTCCAGCACCATCGACACCAGAAAGGACGCTTTAAAGGCAGTCCGGCTTATTTTTGAAAATATTGACGATGCGTATACTCACGGAGACGATGTTACGGCAAGACGAAATATGCTTCACGCTTCTTTCTACGCCGGCTGCGCCTTTACAAAATCCTATGTAGGTTACGTTCACGCTGTGGCCCATTCCCTTGGCGGACAGTATAATGTTCCACACGGTTACGCCAACGCGGTTCTTCTTCCTATGGTTCTGAGAGAATACGGCTCCTGTATTTACAGAAAGCTCCACAGACTTGCGGAGGCGGCAGGCATTGCAGAAAAGGATACGCCGGATCAGGAAGCGGCGGAAAGCTTCATCAAAGCCATTGAGGATATGAAAAGGCGTTTCGGGATCGGGGATACTATTCCGGAAATTCAGGAAACAGATATCCCTATGCTCGCTCATTATGCGGACAAAGAGGCAAATCCTCTCTATCCCGTTCCAAAACTTATGGATGCTCATGAATTAGAAAAGTTCTATTATATGCTGATGGAAAAAACAGAGCCGGAAGAAGCCCTTCCGGAAGATCAGAAAGAACAGATCGGACAGGAGGAAAATGCTGATGAATGAGACAGAGATCAAAGAGCTGGTATCCAGACAGCGGAATTATTTTCTTACCGGAGAAACGCTTCCTGTGGAAGCACGTCTGGAGGCCCTGAAGAAGCTGAAAAAATGTATTCAGGAGCAGGAAAAGGAGATCAATGAAGCTTTGAAAGCAGACCTGGGAAAAGGCGCTTTTGAGTCTTATATGTGCGAAACCGGCCTTGTACTCAGCGAGCTCAGCTATATGATCAAAAACGCTCCCGCCTATGCCAGTGAACAGACTGTTCCTACGCCAATGGCCCAGTTTTCCTCAAGGAGCTACCGGAAGCCGTCTCCTTACGGGGTGGTGCTCATTATGAGTCCCTGGAATTATCCCTTTCTTTTAAGCATCGATCCGCTCGTTGACGCCATAGCCGCCGGCAACACCGCGATAGTAAAGCCCAGCGCTTATTCGCCAAATACCAGCCGTGTTATCGAAAAGATCATCAGTCAGTGCTTTGACCGTTCCTACGTGGCTGTGGTTACCGGAGGACGGCAGGAAAACACCTGTCTTCTCAACGAACATTTCGATTATATATTTTTTACCGGAAGCCAGCATGTAGGCAGAGAGGTTATGGAAAAAGCTTCCCGTTATCTGACCCCTGTCACATTGGAACTGGGCGGAAAGAGCCCCTGTATTGTGGAAAAAAGCGCAAATCTGAAACTTGCCGCCAGAAGGATCGTTTTCGGAAAATATCTGAACTGCGGTCAAACCTGTGTGGCTCCTGATTATATATACTGTGACAGAGGAATCAAGGATGAACTTATCCGTCAGATCAAAAAACAGATAAAGAAGCAGTATTCCGCTTCTCCTCTCAGCAACAGCAACTATGGAAAAATCATCAATGAAAAACATTTTTCCCGGATCCTGGGACTGATCGACAGCCAGAAAGTCGTCTGCGGAGGAGAAAGCAATCCCGACACTCTCCAGATCGCACCCACGGTAATGGATAATGTTGTATTCCAGGACGCTGTGATGCAGCAGGAGATCTTCGGCCCGGTACTGCCGGTCCTTACCTATGATTCCCTTGACGAAGCCATCAGCAAGATAAATTCCATGGCTCATCCTCTGGCTCTTTATATCTTTACATCAAACAAGTCCGCAGCGGAAAAAGTCACTTCCCGGTGCAGCTACGGAGGAGGATGCATCAACGACACCATTATCCATCTTGCCACCAGCGAAATGGGATTCGGCGGCTTCGGCGAAAGCGGTATGGGCGCTTATCACGGGAAAGACGGCTTCGATACTTTCACTCATTATAAAAGTATCGTAAACAAAAAGACATGGATCGATCTTCCCATGCGTTATCAGCCTTACCGCAAATTAAACGAAAAGCTTCTGAAGAAGTTCCTGAAATAAGGAACTTCTCCGGAAGCTTTTTCTTTTGGGTGTAAAGTGTTCGTCCGTTTCTTTTCGGAAGCCTCAAAGACAGCTACCGTATCGTCTCTGCCTTTTCCGCTCTTACCGCCTTTTCCGCTTCTCCAAGAAAAGAAAGGGAACCAAAGATAATGATCACATCATCTTCCGACGCCTGCGAAAACATCTTTTTCACGGCGGCGGGAATACTTTCAGCCGGTTCCACAGACGGATTCACTTTCGCGACCTCTTCCTTTAATCTCTCTGCCGGCATTGCCCTGGGGTTGTCCGGTGTTTCCACGGTAATGATATGCTTCGCCAGAGGCGCGGTAAGCGCGATCACTTTTTCGTAATCTTTATCTTTAAACATGCCGAATATATAACGGATGGTTCTGCCGGAAAAGTACTGTTCCAGAGAATTGCGCAGTTCCCTGGCTGCTCCCGGATTATGCGCTCCGTCCAGGATCACTTCCGGACGCCGGGCAATCAGGGTAAACCTTCCTCTCCATTCCGTTTCTTTCATGCCTGCGTAGACCTGACTGTCTGAAATCCTATATCCTTCCTCGCGGAGAGCTTCCACCGCTTCCAGCGCGATAGCCCCATTCTCGATCTGATAATTTCCGGCCAGAGATATTTCCATATTCTTCCACTGCTTATAGGTGAAACTCTGCTTTTCACAGCCGTATCTTACATCTGACAAAAGCTCCGTCTCCACTGTCCTAAGCCGGCAGTTTCTTTCTCTGCATGTCTTCCTGATCACCGCGGCCGCTTGCGGATCCTGGGCTGCCGATACAACACTCGTTCCCGGTTTTATGATCCCGGCTTTCTGCGCGGCGATTTTTTCCAGCGTATCGCCCAGAAAATCCATATGATCCATGCTGACAGGCGTAAGAATCTCCAGGACAGTTGTCTTTACAAGATTTGTAGCATCCAGTGTGCCGCCCATTCCTGTCTCTAATACCACAATGTCGCATTGTTTCTCATAAAAATATAACCAGGCAAGAGCCGTTTCCGTTTCAAAAGATGTAGGAGCGCCCAGTCCCTCTTCCTTCATCTTTTCCGACGCTTCTTTTACTGCGGAAGTAAGACGGGCCAGCGCTTCTTTTTCTATTTTTCCGCCGTCCACCTGAATCCGCTCCCTGTAAGAAAAAAGGGTGGGCGATACATAGCGTCCAACCCGGTATCCTGCTTTCGTCAGGATCGTGGAAAGATAGGCAAGGACGGACCCTTTTCCGTTTGTTCCGGCAATATGGATGAATTTCAATTTATCCTGGGGATTTCCCAGTCTTTTCATCAGTTCTCTGATATTATCAAGTCCAGGCACACTGCCGTATTTTGCAACATCTGCTAAATATTTTCTCGCTTCTTCGTAATTCATGATTTTTTCCTGTATACAAGACCCGCTGCCGGGTGCTTCGCGGGATTAACACCCGCCGCTGATTTGCTGTCTGCCGTACAATACAGAATTTGTACAGACTGAGAGATCCACCAGTACAACTGATGGATCTCTCCTGACTTAAGATCAGAAGATCTCAAGCATATTATTCCTGTAATTCTTATGCGTTCTTTTCAGCGATAGCTGCCTGCGCTGCTGCCAGGCGGGCGATCGGAACACGGAACGGTGAGCAGGATACATAGTCAAGACCGATCTTGTTGCAGAATTCTACAGAAGACGGATCTCCGCCGTGCTCGCCGCAGATACCTACATGCAGGTTCGGGTTAACCGGTTTGCCCAGTTCGATAGCCATCTTCATCAGCTTGCCAACGCCAACCTGATCCAGTTTCGCGAACGGATCGTTCTCGAAGATCTTCGCATCATAGTATGCGTTCAGGAACTTGCCTGCGTCGTCACGGGAGAATCCGTATGTCATCTGGGTAAGGTCGTTTGTACCGAAGCAGAAGAAGTCAGCTTCTTTAGCGATCTCGTCGGCTGTCAGAGCTGCTCTCGGGATCTCGATCATGGTACCAACCTCATATTTCAGATCGATGCCTGCCGCTGCGATCTCAGCGTCAGCAGTCTCAACAACGAATTTCTTAACATATTTCAGCTCTTTTACGTCTCCTACCAGCGGGATCATGATCTCAGGATGAACATCCCAGTCTGCATGAGCTTTCTTCACGTTGATTGCCGCGCGGATAACAGCTTTTGTCTGCATCTTGGCAATTTCCGGATAGGTAACTGCCAGACGGCATCCACGGTGACCCATCATCGGGTTGAAC
>DWVA01000137.1 GCA_019120475.1 Candidatus Blautia intestinipullorum
ACGGATATCCGTATGCCTGTTATGGACGGGCTGGTACTTGCCAGGGCTGTCCACGACCGCTATCCCCACATTCTCACGATTGTACTTTCCGGCTACGCAGATTTTGAGTACGCTCAGGAAGCGCTCCGCCAAGGCGTATTCGACTACCTTCTGAAGCCTGTTTCCAGAGAAAATCTGGAAAGCGCCCTGGGAAAGGCCAGTCTTGCTCTGGAAAAATACTTTCAGCTTGAAGAAGATACTTCTCTTACGGGAAAGGATTCCAAAGAGATCGTTGATTATGTGCTTCTTTACCTTCGCAACCACTATATGGACGAGGTGGATTTTTCTGAGCTTTCTTCCCGTCTCGGCTTCAGTTCCGCTTACCTGACCAAACTTTTCAACAAATATGTGGGCCATACCCCCTTAAAGTATCTGACGGATATCCGTATACATGAAGCGAAACATCTTCTTTTGAACACCACTCTTCCCATTCGGGAGGTAGGAGAAAAGGTGGGATATCCCGATCAGTTTCACTTCAGCAAAACCTTCCGGAAATTGACGGGAGTAAATCCTACCGCTTACCGCCAGAATCCGCAGTCAGAAAACGGGGAATCTGCTCCCCTGAAAAAATAAAGCAATATAAAAACACCCCCGGCACATCGGACTCCTGGTTATACACCAGTTTTTGCCTTCTTCGCCGGGGATATTTTTATTTGTTTAGGAATTTATTATGGAATCTCTTACTGCCAGTTTTCATCTCCTACTGCTTCCGCCTGTGTTGCTCTTCTCTCGTCAATGGCGTTCAGAACATCTTCGGAAGTCATATCGCCGATGAACATGGATACAATATCCTGGGTCAGCTCTGTCCACTGAGGATTCAGATATTTGATGCTGTCCTGGAATACAGTTCCTTCTTTTTCAGCAGCGTCAAGGAAAGTCTGAGTTTCTTCACTGTAGCTCGGTGTCTGTCCTACATCGAAAGGAAGGTTCTCAATCTTATCGCAGTTATCGATCATGTACTGTACACTGTCAGCAGATGCGATGTATTCCAGATACTGTTTTGCTTCTTCCTGATGCTCGGAACCGGAATATACAAATCTGGACGGTCCGCAAGGATGCTGCGGATATACATCATTGTCCATTAACGGAATTACAAACATTCCAAAGTCGTCTTCTGTATATTTTCCGTCAGAAGCTTCTGCGATTGCGGAAATCTGTCCTGGTTTTTCAAGGGCCATTGCGTATTCGCCGCTTCCCAGATTCATCAGAAGGTCTGTATATTCATCAGACAGATAGTTGTCTCCGAAGTAACCCTTCTGAGCCATATCGTTTAACTGATCAAGAGCTTCCTTCAGCTCCGGAACGTCTGCAAATTTAATCTTATTATTATTCAGATCATCTACAATGCCGGGAACCAGCTCTTCATATTTTCCGCCGATTTCTGTAAACCACATTGTCTGATGCCATCCGTCTGCGCAGGGCTCATAGATCGGAACGATATCATTGTCCAGAAGTGTCTGGCAGACTTCCTCAAATTCTGCGTATGTAGTCGGAACTTCAAGACCGTTTTCCTCAAAGATCTTTTTGTTATATACTACATAGTAGTCTGTAGATACGTCATAGTATGTCATTCCATAAACTTTACCGTCTACAGAAGTCTGTTCTTTTGCAAATTCATCGTAGGTATCTACCCATGCCTGATCAGAAAGATCTACCGCATTTTTCTCAACATTGTACTGGGATACAATATCAAAGCTTCCGGACTGTCCGCCGAAAATATCCGGGCCCTCTCCGCTGTTCAGTTTTGTCATCAGCATATTGTAATACTGGTCTGCCGGAACGATCTGATAGTCTACTTTAATGCCGGTTTCTTCTTCAAACTGTTTGCCAAGTTCCATTTCCGCATCGTACACCCAGTCCTGGCTTGCCATAACTGTGATGGTGGTACCCTCGTCAGCCAGTACGGACTGTGCCTGAACTGACATGGTGCCTGCTACCATTACTCCGCACAACAGTGCAGCCACTACTCTTTTTTTCATATTGAAAAACCCTCCTGTTTTTTTGATGTTTTTATCTTATCAACATGTTAAACAATATAACATGGAAATAGCGCGGCAGTTTTTGTCAATTTTTAACTTCCCTTCTGTTTTTCAGGAAACGTCTTTATATAAGTGCCTTTTTCCAGCAAAAACCTTCTTTTTTTCTGGTAATTATTTACAAAAAAAGACATGCATGGGGATTCAGCATGCATGTCTTTTCCTGCTTATATATGGTTATCTTCCAAGTGACTCGCAGAATGTCCCCTTTACATCACTCCAGTTCTTTTCTGCATAGTCCAGAAGGTAGACCGCCTGTTCCATGGACATTTCCGGGAAAAGAAGGAAGAGGCTGTGAGAACCATATTTTTTAACAATACGGTCTACATTTCTGATCCAGTCTTCAAATTCACCGGAATATACCTTTACCCAGATGGATTTGCCTGCGGCAATCGCCTTATCATAAATCACATCCCAGTCCGGAAGAGTTCCGTCGGGGCCTGCGTCTCCACTGGTCCACTGAAGGGCGTCAATTCCGTCAATTTCCATCAGAGCGTCCATATGTTTGATCGCTGCCGGGCCGTCCAGATGGTAGAGTACATGATCTGCCTTTTCAGACTGTGCTTTCAGAGACGGCTGAATATAGGTGCGGAAATCGTCCGGAGCCATCATAGCGGAGAAATCGCACTGCAGTTTTACAGTTTTTCCCGGTCCCCAGATCTGGAATACCGTATACGCGTTGCCGCCTTCTTCGTCTTTGATCACATCATAGAAACGATTGTAGTAGTCATAGTAGCAGTCTGTTACTTCCTGGATTCTCTCCCCGACTTTTTCCGGTTCGTCCAGAAGATCCATCAGTATGTCCTGAGCTCCGCGGAGAGAAGCAAGGACGTCAATATTTTCCATAAGGTCAGGCATATCTACATAGAAATCGTTTCCTGCCAGCTCACGGCAGTCCTTCGCAAGCTGAAGATGTTTTTTGAACCATTTGTTGTCAGGATCAAACTGAAGCTTAGGAACGCCGTCCCAACTATCCAGACATTTTTTGAACCATACCGTATCTTCCTTAAATCCGATATCAGAACCCAGGTACGCGGCAAGGGAACCTGGTCCGAAGTCAATGTTCAGATTTGGGAAGCTTTCTCCCAGAAAAGCATGGGTTTCACAGAAATAGCGGTAACGGTCCACAATTCTCTGGGCATTCTGGTATTTATCTTCCATATCTTTCCATTTCAGTTCTTCCGGCATGTTATAGTATTTTCCCTGGCAGATCTGATCCAGATAACCGCCCTCTACAGGAGTCCCATCGGAATACTGTTCTACTTCCGGTCTTCTGGCAATAACGCACATCAGCGGTCTTCCTGTATTTTTGTGATTCCAGTAATTTCTGAATTTCTCTTTCGTCTTATCCCAGTCCAGCTTGTAGCCTTCTCCCGGTCCCGGCAGGCGTACGGAACTGATATCTACAGCATTTTTTTCAAAATGTACTTTCACCTTATCTTCTGCTGCAGATGCTTCTGTTTTCTTTTCTGCTTTTTGGGCAGCTTCCGTCTTTTCTGCTTTCTTCGCTTCCATAGCCGCGATCTCTTCAGGAGAAAGATCGAACTCTCCTGCAGCAGCTCTTGCACAGAATCCGGATTCTGAATATTCCTTCGCTTTTTCAGCTGCGGAAGCCGCATCCTCTGTATAGGCATCTGCGCCGATCTCATCTGCAAACGCCTGGGAAATCGGGGCTCCGCCTACCATGATCTTGATACGGGGACGGAAGGGCTGCTCAAGAAGAGCCGCTACCGTATCTCTCAGTGAGGGCATCGTTGTTGTCAAAAGTGCGGACAGCGCTACGATGGTCGCGTCCTTATTCTCATTTACTGTATCAATAAACGTCTGGATCGGTACGTCTACGCCTAGGTCGATCACTTCAAATCCGGCGCTCTCAAACATCATTCCAACAAGGTTTTTACCGATGTCATGGAGGTCTCCCGCGACAGTTCCCAGGATGATTTTCCCGGCGCTTCCGGCTTCTCCTGTGGCAAGATACGGCTTCAGCACCTCCACGCCTGCTTTCATGGCGCGGGCTGCCGCCAGCATCTGGGGAACAAAGATAATTTCCTTTTTGAAGTTTTCTCCTACAACAGCCATAGCTCCGATCATGCCGTCGTTAAGAATTGCCGTTGGATCGCAGCCTGCATCCAGCGCTTCCTGTACACACTTGCCGATCTCTTTATTTTTGCCGTTTTCAGTTGCTTTGAATACCGCCAGCATTTTCTCATCCATAGCATTCTGAGGCTTCTCCTCTGCTGCGGCTTCTTCCGTACGGCTGTTGAATTTTGCGATATAGTTCAGGCAGTAATCGTCCCGCTCCAAAAGCGCGTTTGTCGCATAGATCATTCCGATCATGTTTTTATTAGTGGGATCCACGATCGCACTGTCCATACCCGCGTTCATAGCAAGTACCATAAACGCCTGATTGATATTTTTTCTTACAGGCAGCCCATAAGAAATATTGGAAAGTCCGCTTGTAATATGGATATCCGGATACTCTGCCTTGATCTGACGGCAGCAGTCCGCAAATACAGTCAAAGCTGTCTGGTCAGTGGAAAGGGTAACTACCAGCGGGTCAATATGAAGACGGCTGGGAGCAATATTGTACTCTTTTGCTTTTTCCATGATTCCATGGAATACCTTCATACGTTTTTCTACAGAATCCGGAATACCGTCGTTGTCGCACAGAAGTGCCACGCACTCCCACTGAGTGTCCGCGATTACCGGAAAGATCGTATCAATTTTGTCTCCCTCTAAAGAAACGGAATTTACGAGTCCCGGTCTTTTGCATAACTTGATTCCTTCTACGCAGACTCTCGGGCTTGGGCTGTCTACACAGATCGGTGTATCTGTCACCTCCTGTACAAGATCGATCATCCATTTCAGTGTTTCTACTTCCACTTCCTCTTCTACAGAAGCGCATACGTCCAGGAAATCCGCTCCTGCGTCCGCCTGCATTTTGGCTCTTTCACGGATAAGGTCCGCATCTTTTTCCGCGATCGCCTTTGCCACTGAGGGAATGGAACCGTTCAGTTTCTCTCCGATAATAATCATCTTTTTGTTTCCTCCGCATTTTTAAGATATCTTGATTTTAACGGATTCTCTTTATATGTGCGTCTACTATTTTTTGCAGGTTGTATACTATTTTTCGATTTTACCCTGACAGTTTATATACTATTTTACAAAAAATGTGATATAATTTCCTGGTTATCATTGTATATCCTTTTGCAAAGGCACTAAGAAAGGCGGACATTTTCATGAAACTGGAACGCGACAATATTCCTCTTAATAAAGACTTTCCTTTTCAGATTTCCCGTGTAATACTCAACTCGGAGAACAGCCGTCCGGATACCTGGCACTGGCACAGTTATTTTGAGATCACCTGCGTACAGCGGGGAAGAGGAAACTACTTTGTCAACGGACAGGAATACACCATGGATAAAGGAGATATCATCATATTTAATAATGTGGAGCCCCATGGATGGAAGCTTCTGGACGAAGATATGGAGCTTCTTGTTATGATCTTTTCTCCGGAATTTGTAGCGGAAAAACTGAGTTTTTTCGATTCCGGATATCTGAAGCCCTTTGTTGAAAGAGGAAGTAACTTTAAAAACCGTATTGGCAGCGAAGAGCCTGTCAGTCATGAAATACGGAAAGGAATCCGGGAAATCTACCAGGAGTGGGAAGAAAAAAAAGACGGCTACCATCTGATGATCAAGGCCAACATTCTCCGGATCCTCACCATGCTGATCCGCGCTTATCAGGACGAGAGCAAGTCCGGCGAAATGCTCAAAGAAAAGAAAAATTCCATGAAACGGCTGGAAC
>DWVA01000012.1 GCA_019120475.1 Candidatus Blautia intestinipullorum
TAAGTGCTCATAGCTAGGCGCAGTAGCCAAGTGGTAAGGCGTGGGTCTGCAACACCCTGATTCACGAGTTCAAATCTCGTCTGCGCCTCTTGTCAAAACGAGGAGAAACGTTGAAAGATCAGCGTTTCTCCTCGTTTTATATGGCAAATAGAATCGCTTTTATAATATATAGTATGGGGAAGATTATGGATAAACAGATTACAATTATGGTTGTTGAGGATGATACAAATATTAATAACCTTTTAAAAACGGCTTTGGAAAAAGCCGGATATAAGGTTCTTCAGGCGTTTTCCGGAACAGAGGCAGAATTGATACTTCAAATGAAGGAATCCATTTCCCTTGTCCTATTGGATCTTATGTTACCGGGAATTTCCGGAGAAGAAGTACTGAAACATATTCGAGACAGGGGAAATCTTCCGGTGATTGTCTTAACAGCAAGAGACAGTCTGGATGAAAAGATTGGAATGCTGACACAGGGAGCAGACGATTATATTACCAAGCCCTTTGAAATTCCGGAAGTGATTGCAAGAATTCAAGTCCAGTTGCGGCATGCTGGCAGAGGAATTGAAAATAAACAGATGACCTATCGAAATCTGGTTCTGGATAAGACCACTTATCAGGTCAGGATTGATAGGAAAGAGGTTCCCCAAATTACGAAACAGGAGTTTGCCATACTTGAACTTCTGGTAAGCCATCCAAAACAGGTTTTCAGCAAAGAGGATATCTTTTCTTACGCCTGGAATGAGCCCTATATGGGGGAAACGAAAACTTTGGATGTACATATCAGCAATATCCGAAAGAAAATAAAACGGGTGACAACCGACGAATATATTGAGACAGTTTGGGGGATCGGATATCGTCTTCACTCATAGATTTACTCTTTTTTTACTTTTGATTTGCTTTTTATTTGGACTTTTCCGATAAGATAGCATCAGAAACAAAAAAAGGAGATGAAAGACTTGAGTGAATATTTACTTTGCACAAGAGGGCTGACGAAACGGTTTGGTCATCACAATGCGGTAGATCATGTGGATCTTCATATACCAAAGGGAGCTATTTATGGATTTATCGGAAGAAATGGGGCGGGAAAGACGACCTGCCTGAAGATGATCAGCGGCCTTTCCACTCCCACAGAAGGTGAAATAGAAATTTTCGGATATAAAGGCAGGGAATTGGAACAAATGCGTTCCAGGATTGGCTGCCTGATCGAAGCTCCGGGGCTGTATGAAAATATGACCGCATATGAGAATCTGAAGACGAAGTGTCTGTTCTGCGGCATTCACAAAAAAGGATACATTGAAGATATCCTGGATACAGTAGGACTTACTGATACCGGTAAAAAGAAAACAAAGCATTTTTCATTGGGGATGAAACAACGACTTGGCATCGGTCTTGCATTGGTTGGAGAACCTGATCTTCTGGTTTTGGACGAACCGATAAACGGTCTGGATCCTCAGGGAATTGCGGAAGTAAGAGACACACTTCACCGGCTTCAGCAGGAACGGAATATGACGATATTGATATCCAGCCATATTTTAGAGGAACTGTCCAAAATCGCTACTGATTATGGCATTATCCATAACGGAACTCTTCTTCAGGAACTTACAAGAGAAGAACTGATGCGCCGTTGCAGCGAAAGAATTGAAATCACGCTGGATGTACCAGAACATGCAATTCCTGTATTAGACAGAATGGGATTTACCCAGTATCAGGTGACGGATAAAACACACATACAGGTTTATGAAAGATTAAACGAAAGCGCCAGACTAAACATGGAACTTACAAAAGCTGGTATCCCTGTCAGAGGAATTACCATAACAAGCGAAGAACTGGAAGCTTATTATCTGAATCTGACAGGAGGTGTTTCAAATGTTTAATTGTATCAAAATGGATTTGTATCGTATGTTCCGGATGAAGAGTTTTTATGTGATTGGAATTATATTGGCTGCGGCCACTTTTTTCACTACATCTATGTCTGTGCTTGACTATAATCTGATGAAGGAAGAAGCGGAACAAAATTCCCAGGTATATGAGCAAGAGATTAGCTCAGATGAGGAACCGGTCAATCTGGGCATGGATGTTACAATTCCTACCCAGCCTGGGGAAAAGGTGACGGTATATGATCAGGTCTATGCTAATCTCCATGGAAAATTTATTGCCCTGTTTATGGTGATTTTTGCTGTGCTGTTTTCCGCTTCAGATCTCAGCAGCGGTTATATAAAAAATATTGGAGGGCAAATGAAAAACCGTGGGAATCTTATCCTGTCAAAGGCAGTAGCGCTGTTTATCTATACCATCCTGACAATGCTCTTTTATCTTTTCATACAGACTGTGGCCCAGGCAATCTGCTTTAATGAATTACAGTTGGGATCAATCAAGGATTTAGCGGCATATTCGGCAATACAGATTCTGCTCCATTATGCATTGCTTCTGATCTGCATGGCCATCACAATTATTACTCGAAGTCAGGTGTTCAGTATGACATTCGCAGTTTTATTTTGCATGAATGTGATGGTAATTCTATATAGCACAGTTGATAAAATTGTGGCAAGATTAGGGATTGAGGATTTCAATATGCTCCAATATACGGTGACAGGGAGAATGGCGCTTCTGGAAATGGCGCCATCGGCCGAGGGGTGCGTAAAAGCACTGGTTGTCGCAGTCCTTTTTGGATTGGTAGTGATAGCACTGTCCAGTCAGATATTCAGAAAGAGAGATATATAAATTGAAAATACTGGTTTGTTTTCTGATTGCAGTAATTATAATCCAATGGTTTATTCTGTGGAAATATCAGCGGCAGGTGCGTGACATCTGCCGCCAGTTGTCATTTCTTCTAAAAAATGACAGCAATATGCTTGTTACGGGGGATACGGGATTTGGCGGACTGAAGGAACTGATGGAGATATTGAATCAATTGTTGCTGAACCGCAAAAAAGAACATAAAAAGTATCTCGAAAAGGAGCAGATGATCTCTGATACTTATACAAATCTTTCCCATGATATCCGGACGCCTCTGACTTCTCTGGACGGTTATTTTCAACTGCTGGAGGAAAGTGAGGATGCAGAAGAGCAGAAACACTATATGGATATTATACAGGACCGGATTCACAGCCTGAAAGAAATGCTGGAAGAGCTTTTTCTGTTTACCAAGCTGAAAAATGAAAGCTATCATCTGGAACTAAAACGTTGCTGCGTTAATCAGATTTTGAAACAGACCATCTTTTCTTATTATGATGAATGGACTGCAAAAGGGATTGAACCGGATATCCATATAACGGATAAATTATTGTACATCGATGGAAATGAGACTGCTCTTCAGAGAGTGTTCCAGAATGTGATTAAAAATGCTCTCGATCATGGGGCAAATGAAATTGGAATAGCTCTGGAAGAAAGAAAAGGGAAAAGTTTAATCCGGATCTGGAATGAAGTCAACAATCCAGAAAAGATTAATACAGAGAAGGTGTTTGAACGGTTTTATAAGGCGGATACAGCCAGGAGCAAGACTTCCAGCGGCCTCGGACTT
>DWVA01000138.1 GCA_019120475.1 Candidatus Blautia intestinipullorum
CGGGTGAGATCACGCTGGCGCACCGCGGTGTTTTGTTTCTGGATGAAATGCCGGAATTTTCCAGACGGAGCCTGGAAATCCTAAGACAGCCTCTGGAGGATAAGGTGATACGGATTTCCAGGATCAATGGGACCTATGAATTCCCGGCGGACTTTATCCTGTGCGCCGCAATGAATCCCTGCCCCTGCGGTTATTATCCGGATATGAACAAATGCCGGTGTACGGCAGGCCAGGTTTCTTCTTATCTGAACAAGATAAGCCAGCCTCTTCTGGACAGACTGGATCTGTGCGCGGAAGCGGAGCAGGCGGATTTCTCTCAGATGAGCGCCGGACCTTTGGGAGAAACCTCCCAGAAAATACGGAATAGAGTAGAACAGGTCCATCAGATACAGAAAAAGAGATATCAGAAGGAGAAGATCCAGTTTAACGGGGAACTTACGGGACGGCAGATGGAGGAATACTGCGTCATGGAACCGGAAGCCAGGAATTTTCTGGAAAAGGCTTTTAAGCATATGGCTTTCAGCGCCAGGGCTTATCACCGGATCCTCCGGGTTGCCAGGACGATTGCCGATATGGAGTTTTCCGAGACGATAAAGAAGAAACATATCGGAGAAGCCTTGTCTTATCGCTCTTTCGAGAAAAAATATTGGAGCTGACAGAATGCAGTCATAAAAAAGGAGAAAGAAGGGTACTTTTATATGGAAAGAAAACAGGAGGACGGGATCCGGTGTGTGGAAAGGAATTCCCCGGAATATCCTGAAAAATTAAAAAATTATAAGGATATGCCGGAACGACTGTATGTGAGAGGAAAACTTCCGGAGAACGGCAGGCCGTCGGCAGCTATTGTGGGAGCAAGGATGTGCAGCCCATATGGAAGGATACAGGCTTTTCACTATGCGAAAGCTCTCAGTGAGGCAGGAGTGCAGATCATCAGCGGCCTTGCCTGGGGAATTGATTCCGAAGGGCATAAAGGGGCGCTGGAGGGTGGTACCCCTACTTTTGCCGTTTTGGGAAACGGGGCGGATGTCTGTTATCCCCGGAGAAATCAGGAGCTATATCAAAGGATCCTGCGTAAGCAGGGAGGAATTTTCAGTGAATATCCTCCGGGAACTCAGCCGCGGAAATATTTTTTTCCTGCCAGGAACAGAATTATCAGCGCATTTTCCGACCTGGTGCTGGTGGTGGAGGCAAAAGAAAAAAGCGGCTCTCTGATCACAGCTCAGTGGGCGTTGGAACAGGGAAAGGCTGTTTTTGCCCTGCCGGGTCCGGTAAACGAGGCGTTAAGCCAGGGCTGTCACAGACTGATCTATGATGGCGCAGGGATTGCGCTGTCACCGGAAATCCTTCTTCAGGAGCTGGGTTTGAATTGTAAAAAGAAAATAAAATCCCCGCAAAAAAACGAGTTAGGACTTGCAAGTGATTTGAATTTGGTGTATAGTTGTCTCGATTTACGACCAAAATCCAGAGATTATCTCAGCCAGGAAACAGGGCTTCCGCCGGAAAAAACGGCGGGGATACTGATGGAGCTGGAGATTATGGAGCTGGTCAGAGAAATAGGAAGGCATTATTATATAAGGTCCCGGACCTGATAAAGATAATGCCGTTTGTTGGAGTATTTTATTAGGTAGGAGATGTAGCATGGCGAAGTATCTGGTGATCGTGGAATCACCTGCAAAGGTAAAAACCATAAAAAAATTTCTGGGCAGCAATTATGATGTGCAGGCTTCCAACGGGCATGTAAGGGATTTTCCAAAAAGCCAGTTCGGAATCGATGTAGAACATGATTTTGAGCCGAAATATATAACCATCCGGGGAAAGGGAGAGCTTCTTGCAGGGCTTAGAAAAGCGGCGAAAAAGGCAGACAAGATCTACCTTGCGACGGACCCCGACCGGGAGGGAGAAGCGATTTCCTGGCATCTTATGCAGGCGCTGAAGGAAGATCCCTCCAAGATGAGAAGAATTACGTTTAACGAGATCACCAAGACGGCAGTAAAGAACTCTATCAAGCATCCGAGAGAGCTGGATATGAATCTGGTGGACGCCCAGCAGGCACGCAGAATGCTGGACCGTATGGTAGGCTACAGTATCAGCCCTCTTTTGTGGGCAAAGGTAAAGAGAGGCTTAAGCGCCGGACGAGTGCAGTCTGCCGCCCTTCGCATCATCTGCGACAGAGAGGACGAGATCAATTCCTTTATTCCGGAGGAATACTGGAGCCTCGATGGAGAATTTAAGGTAAAGGGCGAAAAGAAGCCTCTTCAGGCGAAATTCTATGGAACAGACAAGAAAATGCTGATCCATAACAAAAAGGAAATGGATGAAATCCTGGAAAAACTGAATCAGGCAGAATATGAGATCATAGAGGTGAAAAAAGGAGAGAGGATCAAAAACGCTCCTCTTCCCTTTACCACCAGTACCCTTCAGCAGGAAGCGGCAAAGACACTGAATTTTTCCACGCAGAAAACGATGCGCCTGGCGCAGCAGCTTTATGAAGGAATTGATATTAAGGGAAACGGCACTGTCGGCGTGATCACATACCTCCGTACGGATTCCACCAGAATCTCAGAAGAAGCGGACGCGGCGGCAAGAGAATATATAGGAGAGCACTACGGAGACGCCTATGTTTCCAATTCGGAAAAGCAGGCGAAAAAGGATCATAAGATCCAGGACGCTCATGAGGCGATCCGTCCTACAGATATCGCAAGAACTCCGGCGGCGCTTAAGGAATCTCTTTCCAGAGATCAATTCCGTCTGTACCAGTTGATATGGAAGAGATTTGCAGCCAGCAGAATGGCGGCTGCCCGCTATGAGACCACCTCGGTAAAGATCAAGGCGGGAGAATTCCTGTTTACTGTTGCGGCTTCCAAAGTGGCTTTCGACGGATTTATGTCCGTTTATGTCCAGGATGAGGACAATAAAAAGAGCAATGTGCTCAGCCAGAGTCTGGAAAAGGGGATGAAGCTGGAGCTTCTGGAACTGAAACCGGAACAGCATTTCACACAGCCGCCGGCTCATTATACAGAAGCGTCTCTTGTAAAGGCCCTGGAAGAACAGGGAATCGGCCGCCCAAGTACTTACGCGCCTACGATCACCACGATCATCAGCCGCCGTTATGTTTCAAAAGAACAGAAGAATCTCTACGTTACAGAACTGGGAGAGGTTGTGAACAATATTATGAAGCAGGCGTTCCCCAGCATTGTGGATGTACATTTTACAGCGATGATGGAAGGGCTTCTGGACTGTGTGGAGGCCGGCACTGTACAGTGGAAGACGGTGATCCGTAATTTCTATCCGGATCTGAAGAAGGATGTGGACGCTGCTGAAAAGGAACTGGAAAAAGTAGATATCCAGGACGAGGTCACAGACGAGATCTGCGACGTCTGCGGACGGAACATGGTGATCAAATACGGGCCTCACGGAAGGTTCCTTGCCTGTCCGGGATTTCCGGAATGCCGGAACACAAAGCCATACTATGAGAAGATCGGCGTAGCCTGCCCAAAATGCGGAAAGGATATTGTACTGAAAAAGACGCAGAAGGGCCGGAAATACTACGGCTGTATTGACAATCCGGAATGTGATTTCATGTCCTGGCAGAAGCCTTCTGATAAAAAATGCCCTGTCTGCGGAAGCTATATGGTGGAAAAGGGAAATAAACTGGCATGCAGCGAAAAAACCTGCGGCTATGTAGAACAGAAAGATAAAGAGCCCGCTTGAAAGAGCCTCCTTAGTGAAAAAAGATTTATCATAATAATATTCGGAAAAAAGAAATATTTTCAGAATAGGTGGTTAAAATCTAAAAATTGTAAAAAAGTCTTGTATTTCTGAAAAAAAACGTGTACTATAAAAACAGCAGGATGTTTGCGGAGAAAACAAGATAAGAGAGAAAAGGAGGCCAAAATGAGCGTTCAGTTGTTAGACAAAACAAGAAAAATTAATAAACTTTTGCACAACAGCAGCTCCAGTAAAGTTGTATTTAATGATATCTGTCAGGTGTTAATGGAAACACTGAGTTCCAATATACTGGTGCTGAGCAAAAAAGGAAAGGTTTTAGGAGTAAGTTTGTGCCCGGGTGTCGATGAAATAACTGAACTGATTGAGGATAAGGTTGGCGGACATGTAGATGCATTGTTGAATGAGCGTTTTTTGGGAGTCTTATCAACGAAAGAAAACGTGAATCTTCAGACTCTTGGGTTTGAGCACGTTGACAGCAGATGCCAGGGAATCATCAATCCCATTGATATCGCAGGGGAACGCCTTGGAACAGTATTTATGTATCGGGATGATAAGCCTTATGATATTGAGGATATTATTGTCAGCGAGTACGGCACGACAGTAGTAGGACTGGAAATGATGCGCGCTGTTCATGAGGAAAATGCGGAAGAAGACAGAAAACAGCAGGTCGTAAAATCAGCGTTTAATACATTATCATTCTCTGAACTTGAAGCAATCATCCATATCTTTGACGAGCTGGACGGAGAAGAAGGAATTCTTGTAGCCAGCAAAATCGCTGACCGTGTAGGTATCACCAGATCTGTTATTGTCAATGCGCTTCGTAAATTTGAAAGCGCGGGGGTTATAGAATCCCGTTCTTCCGGTATGAAAGGAACCTACATTAAAGTATTGAATGAAGTAATCTTTGATGAGCTGGAGGAAATAAAGGCTCAAAGGAATAAAAAAGCTTAAAAGATTTTTCGTAGGTGTGCGGCGCCCTTCTCATTGTGAGAGGGGCGTTTTTGTGTAAAGATATAGAACCGTACAGAATTATTAGGCGCCGTCATGGGAAAACGATATGTTGATTTTATCCGTTTTGCTCCGCCGCTTATAGCCGCCGCTGAACCATAACTCGCTGTGCTCAGACAGATGGTTCAGCGGCGGCGCTATGCTCGCAAAACGTCAAAATCTGCCAAGTATCGTTTCCTTATGACGGCGCTTTATAGTTTCTGTGTGTTTTCATATTTGATTTCCAAAATCCCTCTCAAAGTGAGTAAGGCCGTAAAATGTAAATAGAGGAAGTGCTGAAGGCAGATAAGTAGATAAGTGGGGGGCGGATGGCGGAGAGGGGAGAGGCGAGGATGGATCAGCGGTGCGTTAAGATGATAAAATTTTGAGAAAATTATAAAAGTGAGAAAACAAGAGAAAATAATAGTATTTAAGAGTAATTAGTATATTTTATGAGAATATACGGTGATGAAAAGAGTTGCAGAATTATATGGAATTCAATAATATAAGGACAGTGATTAGCACTCGAGTTAAATGAGTGCTAGCAAAAAACTTCAGGCAACAAATAAAGGAGGAAATAGATCATGAAATTAGTACCATTAGGTGACAGAATCGTATTAAAACAGTTAGAAGCAGAAGAGACTACGAAATCCGGTATCGTACTTCCAGGTCAGGCCCAGGAAAAGCCTCAGCAGGCTGAAGTTATTGCAGTAGGCCCCGGCGGAATGGTAGACGGCAAGGAAGTAAAAATGGAAGTTGCAGAAGGCGACAAAGTTATTTATTCCAAATATGCCGGCACAGAAGTGAAGATGGATGGTACAGAATATATTATCGTAAAACAGAGCGACGTTCTGGCAATCGTTAAATAAGAAGAAAAGAGAAATACAGTGTTTCGGGAGCCGGCTGTGTCCGGTGTCAGAAACGATATCAAACAATAGAAATTAGGAGGCATGACAATCATGGCAAAAGAAATTAAATTTGGCGCAGACGCAAGAGCAGCGCTGGAAAGCGGTGTAAATCAGCTTGCAGATACAGTAAGAGTTACTCTTGGACCGAAAGGAAGAAATGTAGTTCTTGATAAATCCTTTGGCGCTCCGCTGATCACTAATGACGGCGTGACTATCGCAAAGGAAATCGAACTGGCTGATCCGTTTGAAAATATGGGTGCGCAGCTGATCAAGGAAGTTGCATCCAAGACAAACGATGTTGCAGGAGACGGTACCACAACAGCTACTGTTCTGGCGCAGGCTATGGTTCATGAAGGAATGAGAAACCTGGCGGCAGGAGCAAATCCCATCATCCTGAGAAAAGGAATGAAGAAAGCTACAGATACAGCCGTAAAAGCAATCCAGGAAATGAGCCAGAAGATCAGCGGCAAGAAACAGATCGCAAACGTTGCAGCTATTTCTGCAAGCGATGAGCAGGTTGGCGAACTGGTTGCCGACGCTATGGAAAAAGTATCCAATGACGGCGTTATCACAGTAGAAGAATCCAAGACCATGCATACAGAACTGGATCTGGTAGAAGGTATGCAGTTTGACCGCGGATATATCTCCGCTTACATGTCCACAGATATGGAAAAAATGGAAGCAAATCTGGAAGATCCCTATATTCTGATCACAGATAAGAAGATCAGCAATATCCAGGAACTGCTTCCGCTTCTGGAGCAGATCGTACAGGCAGGCGCAAAACTTCTCATCATCGCAGAGGATGTAGAAGGAGAGGCTCTGACTACTCTGATCGTCAACAAACTGAGAGGAACCTTCCAGGTAGTTGCTGTTAAAGCTCCGGGATACGGCGACAGAAGAAAAGAAATGCTTCAGGATATCGCTATCCTTACAGGCGGTCAGGTAATTTCCGATGAATTGGGACTGGATCTGAAAGAAGCTACAATGGCACAGCTTGGACGTGCGAAATCTGTAAAAGTTGCAAAAGAATCCACTGTTATTGTAGATGGATGCGGAAACAAAGAAGATATCGCAAACCGTGTGGCTCAGATCCGCGGACAGATCGAAGAAACAAAATCTGACTTTGACAGAGAAAAATTACAGGAAAGACTTGCAAAACTGGCAGGCGGCGTAGCAGTGATCCGTGTAGGTGCAGCTACTGAAACAGAGATGAAAGAAGCAAAACTTCGTCTTGAGGACGCTCTGGCAGCTACAAGAGCAGCCGTTGAGGAAGGTATCATCGCAGGCGGCGGATCTGCTTATATCCATGCTTCCAAGAAAGTTGCAGAGCTGGCAGACACTCTGGAAGGCGATGAGAAGACAGGAGCGAACATCATCCTGAAGGCTCTGGAGGCTCCGCTGTTCCACATCGCAGCAAACGCAGGTCTGGAAGGTTCTGTGATCATCAATAAGGTAAGAGAATCCGAACCGGGCATCGGCTTCGACGCTCTGAAAGAGCAGTATGTGAACATGGTAGGCGAGGGAATCCTTGATCCTGCAAAGGTTACAAGAAGCGCTCTGCAGAATGCTACAAG
>DWVA01000013.1 GCA_019120475.1 Candidatus Blautia intestinipullorum
CCGCATCTTTGGCTTCCGTCTGGCCTACGGGATCAATTTTGACTTCTTCGGCAAGCACATTTCAAAGAAAATGAAAGATCCGGAAAGATTCGACATTATTATCTTCAAGTATCCGGACGATGAGAGCCAGCTTTTTATCAAGCGTCTCATCGGACTTCCCGGAGAAACAGTGGAAATCCGGAATGGAAAAGTATATATCAACGGATCTGACCAGCCTTTGGACGACAGCTTTGTGCCGGAGACTCCCACAGGCAATTACGGTCCATACAAAGTACCGGAAAACTGCTATTTCATGCTTGGGGACAACCGTGAAAACTCCAGGGATTCCAGATTCTGGGACAATACTTACGTGACCTTTGACGAGATCGTAGGAAAGGCGGTTATCCGTTATTTCCCGTCGATCAAGCTTCTGGACTAGGGCGGGCATTATGGCTACATGGAACAGCAGAGGCTTAAGGGGCTCCACTCTTGAGGAACTGGTGAACAGGACCAACGAACAGTATGCGGAAAAAAATCTGGCCCTGATCCAGAAGATTCCTACTCCGATCACTCCGGTAAGGATGGATAAGGAACACAGACAGATCACTCTGGCGTACTTTGAACAGAGGAGTACCGTGGATTATATCGGGGCCGTACAGGGAATCCCCGTGTGCTTTGACGCAAAGGAATGCTGTGCGGATACCTTTCCTCTGAGCAATATCCATCCCCATCAGATTTCTTTTATGCAAAAATTTGAGGAGCAGGGAGGCGTAGCTTTCTTCCTGCTCTTTTTCAGCAGAGAAAATCTTTTTTATTATCTGACGCTCAGAAGACTTCTTCAGTTTTGGGACAGAATGAATGCAGGGGGCAGAAAAAGTTTCCGCCGGGAAGAACTGGACGAAAGATTTTATCTTCCCAGACAGACCGGTTTTCTGGTTCCTTATCTGGAAGGGCTGAAGACAGACCTGGAAGCCAGAGAAGAGGGGGAGAACTGAATTACAGGATTGACAAGTTTCGCAGAATTTACTATAATTTTCAGTGTTTTACATAGTAATATGGTATCAGACTAAAGTGTCTGTGCTGCCTGTGAGGAGGAGAAATTATGCAGCGGATTTTTCATACGCCTGAGGGCGTCCGTGATATTTATAATGGAGAATGCAGCCAGAAACACCGGATTCTGGAAGATATACGCAAAGTGTTTTTCAGCTATGGATACGGAGAGATCGAGACGCCCACTTTTGAATATTTTGAAGTATTCAGCAGAGAAGTGGGAACAGTTCCCTCCAAGGATCTTTATAAATTTTTTGACAGAGAAGGCAATACCCTGGTTTTAAGACCGGACTTCACCCCTTCCGTTTCAAGAGCCTGCGCTACTTATTTTTCGCCGGATAAAGAGGTGGTGACCCTGTCTTATACAGGGCAGGCTTTTGTGAACAGTTCCAGCTATCAGGGCAGACTGAAAGAAACAACCCAGATGGGCGTGGAAAGGATCGGAGACAGTTCTCCTGACGCGGACGCGGAACTTCTCGCCATGACAGTGGAATGTCTGCTGGCTGCGGGACTGAAGGAATTTCAGGTAAGCGTAGGCCAGGTGAATTATTTCAAATCGCTTCTCAAAGAGGCGGGAATGGATGAGGAAGCGGAAGAACAGCTCCGTTCTCTGATCTCTCAGAAGAACTATTTCGGCGTCGAAGAGCTGATGGAAGAGAAAAAGATGGATCCCGGCCTTTCCAAAGTCTTCCAGGCCCTTCCCCAGCTTTTCGGTTCTTACGAGGTTCTGGAGAAAGCCCGCTCTCTGACAGATAATCCCGAGGCTTTGAAAGCGGTGGAGCGGCTGGAGGAGATTTATGAAATCCTGAAGCTGTACGGATATGAGAAATATATAAGCTTTGATTTCGGAATGGTAAGCAAGATCCAGTATTATACAGGAGTTATCTTCCAGGCTTATACCTATGGAACAGGGGAACCGCTGGTAAAAGGAGGACGTTACGATGAACTTCTTAAACATTTTGGAAAACCTGCCGCGTCTATCGGTTTTGTGATCGTGCTGGACAGCCTTCTTACCGCTTTGTCCAGACAGAAGATCGAGGTGCCGAAAGAGGAGCCTCCGGTAATCCTTACTTATACCCGGGCAGAACGCAGAGAGACTGTGCTGAAAGCCCAGAAACTGAGAAAAGAAGGAAAACCTGTGGCGCTGCGCCAGAAAAAGGAGGAGCTGAAATGAGATACCTGACGATTGCTCTGACAAAGGGAAGACTTGCCCAGAAAACTCTGGATATGTTTGAAAAAATCGGGATCACCTGTGAAGAGATCCGGGATAAGAACTCCAGAAAATTAATTTTTGTAAATGAAGATCTGAAACTGAAATTTTTCCTGGCGAAAGGGCCTGACGTACCTACCTATGTAGAGTATGGAGCCGCGGATATCGGCGTGACGGGAAAAGACACGATCATGGAGGAAGGACGGAAGCTTTATGAAGTAATGGATCTGGGCTTCGGCGCCTGCAGGATGTGTGTCTGCGGACCGGAGGAGGCGGGAGAACTGCTCCATAACAATCAGCTCATCCGGGTAGCTACAAAATATCCAAATATTGCCAAGGATTATTTTTACAATAAAAAGCATCAGACGGTGGAGATCATCAAGCTGAACGGTTCCATTGAGCTTGCTCCCATCGTAGGACTTTCCGAGGTGATCGTAGATATTGTAGAGACAGGAAGCACTCTTCGGGAAAACGGTCTGAAGGTGCTGGAAGAGATCTGTCCGCTGTCCGCCCGCATGATCGTCAATCAGGTCAGCATGAAGATGGAGGACGAGCGGATACGGGGGCTGATCCGCAGTCTCAGAGAAGCAACGGACAGAGGATGAGAGCGCCGGGACTGCCGCAGCCGGGCAGAAAAGACATAGGACAGGAATAGCGGAAAACGGCGCGGCAGAAAAACAGCAGAAGATATGTTCACAGGAGGGAAAATAGACTATGCGCACAGTAACACTGACAAAAGAAAGTACAAAGGACATTTTGGAGAATCTTCTGAAACGCAGTCCGAATCATTACGGAAAATTTGAGGATGCTGTGGCGGAGATCCTTAAAAAGGTAAGAAACGAAGGGGATCAGGCGCTGTTTGCCTATACAAAAGAATTTGACATGACGGAGATCACAGCGGAAACGCTCCGCGTGACGGACGCGGAGATCCAGGAGGCGTACGATGCTGTGGATCCTGGCCTTCTGGAAGTGATTCGCAAAGCGCTGGTAAATATCAGAAGTTTTCATGAGAAACAGAAGCAGAACAGTTGGTTTTCCACTACAGAAGAGGGAACCATGCTTGGCCAGAAGGTATCCCCTTTAAAAAGAGTGGGAGTGTATGTTCCGGGAGGCAAGGCAGTGTACCCTTCTTCCGTACTGATGAATATTGTTCCCGCGAAAGTTGCGGGAGTGGACGAGATCATTATGACTACTCCGCCGGGAAAAGACGGCAAAGTCTGCCCCACTACTCTTGTGGCGGCAAAAGAGGCCGGAGCGGACGCGGTATATAAAGTAGGCGGGGCACAGGCGGTAGGCGCGCTGGCCTATGGAACGGAGAGTATTCCGAAAGTGGATAAGATTGTCGGACCAGGCAATATTTTTGTGGCTTTGGCGAAAAAAGCCGTTTATGGATATGTAAGTATTGATTCCATTGCCGGTCCCAGCGAGATCCTTGTTCTGGCTGACGAAACGGCAAATCCCAGATATGTGGCCGCGGATCTTCTGTCCCAGGCGGAACATGACGAACTGGCTTCCGCCATCCTGATCACGACCAGCAGGGAGCTTGCGCAGAAAGTCAGCCAGGAGGTCGACGGGTTTACGGAGGTTCTTTCCAGAAAAGAGATTATCCGGAAATCGCTGGATAATTTCGGCTATATTCTTATTGCGGAGAACATGGAGGAAGCGATAGAGGCAGCCAATGAGATCGCTTCGGAGCATATGGAGATCGTTACGGAAAATCCTTTTGAGATTATGATGAAAGTGCGCAATGCCGGCGCGATCTTTATCGGCCCGTACAGCTCGGAGCCTCTGGGGGATTATTTCGCAGGCCCCAATCATGTGCTTCCTACAAACGGAACGGCAAAATTCTTTTCGCCTCTTTCTGTAG
>DWVA01000139.1 GCA_019120475.1 Candidatus Blautia intestinipullorum
CTGCTCATGGTTTACCTGTATCTTATTATATATTGCGGAGTAAAACTTATCAGAATCAAAAAAGAGATGGAAACGGGGAAGTATTGATTTTCAGGAGGCATAAAAATGTCTCCTGTTTTCTTTTGGGAACAGATTGGAAAAATAAAACATAAGTACATTGACGCTATTCTTTCATATAGATTATTAGTGTCCAATATGGTAAAATCAGAAAATAAGAAGACTAATGCAAAACAATCTGTATAATTACAGGAGGGAAGAAAAATGGAAAAAATCAAATGGGGTGTTCTGGGAACCGCTTATATTTTTGAACGCGATACGGCACGAGGCATGAAGCTGGCGCAGAACTGCGAGATGACCGCTATAGCGGGAAGGAGCATGGAGAAGGCGCAGAGATTTAAAGAAAAGTATGGCTTCCGCAAAGCTTATGGAAGCTACGAGGAACTTTTGGAGGATCCGGAGATCGAAGCGGTATATATTCCCCTTCCCAATACTATGCACTATGAATGGACTATAAAAGCGCTGCAGCATGGAAAACATGTACTGTGCGAGAAGCCGCTGGCGCCTACGGCAGCGCAGGCCAGAGAGATGTTTCAGGCGGCAGGGGAAAATCAGGTGTTTCTAATGGAGGCATTTGCTTATCAGCACAGCCCCTATATTAAAGAAATAAGAAAAGCAGTGGAGGATGGTGTGATCGGTAAGCTGCGTTATGCAGAGGCTGCCCTGATCACCTCAGATTATGATCACAGCAACATCCGCATGCGAAGGGAAACGCTGGGAGGATGCACCTATGATATCGGCGTCTATGCTATGAGTTTTCTTCAGCGGATGATCGGGAAGAAACCGGAAAAGATTCATGCGGCCAGCAGCTTTTCGGAAGAAGGCATTGATATGTATACCACGGGAATTTTCGAATATCCTGACCGGCTGAAGGCGCATTTTGATTGTGGAATGGTGCTGGAGACAGAAAAAAATTCCGCCCTGGACCGTTTCCAGATTCATGGTTCAAAAGGTTCGATCGTCTCGGAAAATTTTGCTTTTAACGCGCCGGGAAATCTTACTTATCGTATACGCACCTTTGATGGTCTGGATGAATTGCATACAGTGGAAGTTCCGAACAATTACTGTCTGGAAGTGGAACAACTGGGCCGTTGCGTCAGAGGGGAGGAAACGCCCTGGCTGACGGAAGAATTCAGTATTTCTCTGGCAGAAACAGTGGACCGTGTTTTGAAGGAGATCGGATATTGAGGAACAGCGCAGTATTTTTTCTAGGATGGATTTTTCAAAAAAATGGAGAGCAATAGGAAGTATGGAACGTTCAGCAATCTCAAATTATGAAGTGACAAGGAATTCTATGGAAAAGAAATTCCTGGAGTATGACCAGCAGCAGATGATAGATAAATTCGGGCTGAAAAATACAAAAGAATATCTGTTTATGAATTTTATTGGACAGGAATGCCGGATCAGCCGGACCGGAGGCAAAGTAGAATATTATTCCAATGAAGAAAATTCCTGGGTTCATGCGGATTATAATGTGAGCATGACGATTTTTGACGTTCTCTGCTACTCAAAACCGGACTGCAGGCTTTCAGGACAGTTTGTATCTCTGAACGCCCTGAAAGGGCTGGTTGTGGCTTCGGCTCCGGGGCCGGACATGTTTGCGAAAAACGCTGCGTGTTTTTCCGGCAGGTGCTCCCAGCTTCAGGATGCCTGTGTAAAGCTGGGCGGAACTCCGGAAAAGGTGGGGGATGTTTCTTACAAAATCCCGCTGTTTGATTTTATGGATGTGATCCTTCAGTTCTGGGACGGGGATGAGGAATTTGCTCCTGTTCTGCGGGTTTTATGGGATGAGAATATACTGGATTATATGCACTATGAGACAACTTTCTATGCGACTTCCCATCTCTTTGAGAGATTGCAGAAGCTGGCGGGAGTGTAATGGCAGACCGGCGACAGGTAGCCAAAGCCCGGTCTATCTGCCGGATGATATGGGAGGATGTATCAAATGAATGAGGAACGTCTGGAGAATTTTGAAAAAATGCTGTGTGCTGTGCAGAGGGAATATGAAGAAACTGTAGTAAAAATGGAAGAACAGAAAGAGAAAGGACGGGTGAAATCCGCCACTTACCGACAGCTCATGGGGCGCAAAATGACGCTTCAGAGCATACTTTCTCTGTACGAACTGTATGATCTGATCTAACGAGAGGGAAAAACAAATTTGTTTTTTTATCCTGTACAATGAATATATCAAAACAAAGGACGGCGGTTTTCGTAAAACGAAACCGTCCGTAAAAAGAAGATCATTCATGAAGGAGGATAAAAAATATGAGAAAAGTTGTTTTTAGATCAGTTGTATGCGGAGCGGCGGCTATGATGCTGGCAGGATTTTGTTTTCATCCGACGGACGTTAAGGCGGGAATGCAGAATTATAACTTTGTTTCCATTGATTCTGGAGTGGTGGATAGTATTACGGTGAACGGCGTGACTGTGGAAGCGCTGTACCGGCCCTATGATTCAAGTGTGGATACGGATGCCACATACAGCTGTGCGGCCTTTGTAAAACGCTTTTACAGCCAGGTATACGGGCAGAATGTTTATGGACTGAACGATATATATTCTACGCCGCTTGTGGATTCCGGCAGTTTCGCGGAAACGTCTTCGCCGCAGGTGGGCGATATCATCCGTGATAATTACAGCGTTCACTGGGCGATCGTAAAGGCGGTTTCCGGGAATACAGTCACTGTGATCCAGCAGAACGCCTGGGACGGTTCCTATACTCAGGCATGGGTGGGAGCCACGATTGAGATTGGCGATCCGCAGTATACATTCTTCCATTGGGACGGAAGTACAGCGGCGCAGGCTCCGGTTTCCGGCTATACGATAAATTATGATCAGCCTCAGATACAGGAGACAACGGCGGTACTTTCGGCAAAAGTGGATAATCCTGCCAGATACCCGGTGGCTCAGGTAGGCTGCTATCTGTGGGATGCAAACGATACGCTCCTTACAAGACATGTGGAGGACTGCCAGCGCCCGGAAAGCCGCTTTAACATGTGGTATGACGTGCAGGGAGAGCTGGGGATCGCGCTGACGCCGGGAACTTCGTATAAGTATCAGTTTTTTGTGATCCAGGACGGTCAGGAGTATGCCGGAGAGATCCAGACCTTTACAACTGCAGGGGCGGCTCCGGCCGCCTCTCAGGCTTCTGCAGAAGGAGGGCCTGTATCCACAGAGGAAACAGATAATATTGTCGTTCCAGATGATGAAGCAGTGCGCAGCATTGGAAAAATAAGAGAAATTTTCGGATGGGAGCAGGCGCAGGCACTGGAAGCCCTGGGAACCTCCTATCTGGTGCAGATTGGAGTGGATCAGGAGACACAGTATTTTTCCGTACCTACTTTAATGGAAAAACCGGCTTCTCTGATCTTGACCTTTCAGAATGGAAGAGTGGCAAAAGCCCAGTGGAAATATGTATATTCCAGCGGTTCCGACACAGCCCTTGCAGCCAGTCAGGCGCTTTACGACCAGTTCTGCCGCGTGGCGGATCCCAGAATGAGCGTGGCGAGGAACAGTGTTTGTAAGCAGCCGGGAAATATGACAAGCACTTACGGAGATAAACTGGAGATCGTTCAGGATATGGAAGGAGATAAACCATACGTTTCTGTCACAGTGACGAGTGCGTTTGAGGAAATATTCGGATAAAAAAAGATTCTGAAAATCAATCCAGAACCAGCTTGGCAAGGTGCTGGAAACGAATCAGACTGCGGAAAAATTCGGACTGGTTCTTTCCGAAAAAGATGCGGAACTGATCCTGAAAGAGAGGGAGAACGCACTGAGAGAACAGAAAAGGGTGGAATGAGACGGAATTTACAGAGCGGGATTATCTGCGGATAAAAGGCGTTCTTGCGGGGAAAAGAGCACAGGATGCGGAAGGCCGGATCAGGGAAGTATTTAAGAAGTTTATACAGGAACATTGTGAATCTGGTGGAGAACTCGCGGAATATTTATCCTGCGCTGTGGATAGCGTTAATGTATAAGGGGACAATACGGTCGATAAAGGGCTGATTTCTGCCTCTTTTGCGTTACTTTCATTCCGCGTACGTCCTGTACGCGTCAATCAAGTGCCTTAAAGAGACAGAAATCAACTCCTTTTCGACTCAAAGACTCCAACCGCAGGAATTTCAGCGATTTACAAGGCAGACGATGGAAGCGTACAGGGCGTACGCTGACTGAGGATAACGCTGAAAATCGCTGAAATCACGCGGCTTGGAGCGTGTTGCCCCTTGTACATTAACGCTAGCGTTCTTGTAAGAATAAAAAACATGGCTGTAAATGATACACTCTGCCGGATTTTATAAAAAACAGGAGGATGATATAATGGCGGTAATAGGAGCTGTTCTTGGAGATATTGCAGGCTCACAGTTTGAGTTTCACAGGCCGGCGGACCTTGACTGGAAAAACTGCCGAATTTTTACAGAAAAATGCAGATTCACAGATGACACAGTTATGACGCTGGCTGTAAAAAAGGCGGTTCTGGAAAATACAGATCTGGCAAAGACTATGCGGGAAGTAGGACGGTATTATCCCAACAGCGGATACGGCAGGAAGTTTTATCAGTGGATATACGGAAAGAAGTCCGGTCCTTACAATAGTTTTGGAAACGGTTCTGCAATGAGAGTCTCCTTTGTGGGAGAATATTACGAGAAGCTGGAGGACGTAGCTGCCATGGCAGAAAAAACTGCGGCGGTAAGCCATGATCATCCGGAAGGGATCAAGGGTGCTGTTGTAACTGCCGTCTGTATCTGGATGGCCCGCCATGGAAAATCCAGACAGCAGATTTTTGATTATGTACTGGAACAATATCCGGCGGATCGGTATGAATACAGTATTGATAAAAGCATGGATGAGCTGGAACATATTTATAAGTGGAATGAAACCTGTATGGGAAGCGTTCCTCCGGCAATGAGGTGCTTTTATGAGAGCGATTCCTACGAGAGTTTTTTAAGAAATGTGTTCCGTCTGAAATGCGACAGTGATACGCTGGCAGCCATCGGCGGACCTGTGGCGGAGGAATATTATCACGGCGTTGGCTTTGATCCGGAGCCGGTGCTGCAGCGGTATCTTGATGAGAGAATGTATGGGATTTTGAAAATGCGGGATGGAAAATAGAAAATGGAAAGAGCAGTTTCCTGGCAGGCGTGGAAATATGAAACCTGCGGGAAAACTGCTCTTTTGTTTTTATCCAAGAAGTTTTTTCAGATCTTCCTCTGGAGTGCTTATAGGAGCAATCTGATAGTTTTCCGCCAGATAGTTCAGCACATTGGGAGATATAAAAGCCGGAAGGGAGGGCCCGAGAAGGATATTTTTAATGCCAAGGTGCAGAAGCGTTAAAAGGATGCAGACCGCCTTCTGTTCATACCAGGAGAGAACCATAGACAAAGGCAGATCATTCACGCCGCAGCCAAAAGTATCCGCCAGAGCTGCGGCTACCTGAATAGCGCTGTAGGCGTCGTTGCACTGTCCCATATCCATGATGCGGGGAAGGCCGCCGATCGTTCCAAGATCCAGATCATTAAAGCGGTATTTGCCGCAGGCAAGAGTCAGGACAATACTGTCGGAGGGGGTCTGTTTTACAAATTCCGTATAATAATTCCGGCCTGCTTTTGCACCGTCGCAGCCGCCAACCAGGAAGAAATGTTTAATGGCGCCGGACTTTACAGCCTCAACGACTTTGTCCGCCACAGAAAGGACGGTGTTCCGGGCAAATCCGGTCATTACCTTTGTTCCTCCATTGATTCCGGTGAAGGTTTTATCTTCAGAATAACCGCCAAGAGCCAGTGCCTTTTCGATTACCGGACTAAAATCTTTATCTTCGCCGATGTGTGTAAGCTCCGGATAGGATACGGCTTCGGTAGTGAATACGCGGTCTGCGTAGCTGGGTTTCGGAGGCATGAGGCAGTTTGTGGTGAAGAGTATGGGAGCGGGGAGCTCTGCAAATTCTTTCTGCTGATTCTGCCATGCGGTACCGAAATTACCCTTCAGGTGAGGATATTTTTTCAGTTCCGGATAAGCGTGAGCAGGGAGCATTTCTCCATGTGTATAGATGTTGATCCCCTTGCCTTCTGTCTGTTCCAGAAGTTTTTTCAGATCAAAAAGATCATGTCCTGAGATGACAATGAAGGGGCCCTTTTCCACTGTAAGACTTACTTCTGTGGGGGCGGGATGTCCGTAGGTTTCTGTATTTGCCTGATCAAGAAGGGCCATGCATTTCAGATTGATCTCACCTGTCTCCATAACAATGGGAAGCAGTTCATTCATGCCCCAGTGGTCCATGCCGACGGCAAGGAGCGCCTTGTAAAGGAAGTGGTTCACTTCTTTATCTATATAACCCAGAACAGCCGCATGGTACGCGTAGGCCGCCATACCGCGGATACCGAAAAGAATCAGGGATTTCAGCGAGCGGATATCTTCATCGGCTGACCAGAGACGGTTCATATCATAATCTTCATTGTGCCCGCAGTCAGAAGCACAGCCGCCGCAGTCAGCAATAAGCCTGCTTTTTTCTTCTTCCACATGTCTGGTCAGAGCGGAAATGGTGTCATTGTCAAAGCTTACGTTGGTGAGAGTGGCAAAAAGAGCTTCTATAACCAGACGGTGCGTAGTTTCTGTCAGAAGAGATTCGTTTCCTTCCGATGCCCTCGCAAGCCCGATGAGAGCACCGGTGAGCCTGTCCTGAAGTACGGCGGTATCCGCCTTTTTGCCGCATACCCCGGCTGCACCTGTACAGGCTTTGCCGCAGGCGGTCTGTTCGCATTGAAAACAAAACATTTTGGTATTCATTCTATAGATCCTCCTTCAGTGAAATAATTCCTCCGCAGCAGGGAACCTCCATGCTCTCGGCAGGTATCAGGTTGGAGTAAAGAAATAGTCAGTTGATAAAAAAATAAAT
>DWVA01000140.1 GCA_019120475.1 Candidatus Blautia intestinipullorum
GCACGCCCAGAGGGTTCAGCACGATATCCAGCGGACGGCCGTTAGGCAGGAAGGGCATATCCTCTACAGGAAGCACGCGGGAAACGACACCCTTATTTCCGTGACGGCCTGCCATTTTATCTCCTACGGAGATCTTACGTTTCTGAGCGATATAAATACGCACAGACTGGTTCACACCTGGAGAAAGCTCGTCTCCGTTCTCTCTGGTGAATACCTTTGCGTCTACGATAATTCCATATTCTCCGTGAGGAACTTTAAGGGAAGTATCCCTTACTTCTCTTGCCTTCTCGCCGAAGATCGCACGAAGCAGTCTTTCCTCTGCGGTAAGCTCTGTCTCACCTTTTGGTGTTACTTTACCTACCAGAATGTCTCCGGCGCGAACTTCTGCGCCGATACGGATGATGCCGCGCTCGTCCAGATCCTTGAGAGCGTCATCGCCTACGCCCGGAACGTCTCTTGTGATCTCTTCCGGCCCCAGCTTTGTATCTCTGGCTTCTGCCTCGTACTCCTCCATGTGGATAGATGTATATACGTCATCCTGGACAAGTTTTTCACTTAAAAGGACAGCGTCCTCGTAGTTATAACCTTCCCAGGTCATAAATCCGATCAGCGGGTTCTTGCCCAGCGCCAGTTCTCCGTTGGAAGTGGACGGACCGTCGGCAATGACCTGTCCGGCCTCTACATGCTCGCCCTGGAAAACGATGGGCCGCTGGTTATAGCAGTTGCTCTGGTTGCTTCTGAGGAACTTGGTTAGATGATAATCGTCCTTTGTTCCGTCATCATTTTTGATGCTGATATCTGTAGACGTAGAGCGGAGCACTGTACCGGACTTTTTCGCGACTACGCACACGCCGGAGTCTACCGCTGTCTTTGTTTCCATACCGGTTCCGACTACAGGAGCTTCCGTGGTCAGAAGAGGCACCGCCTGACGCTGCATGTTGGATCCCATCAGCGCACGGTTGGCGTCGTCGTTCTGAAGGAAAGGAATCAGAGCTGTCGCCACAGAGAACACCATCTTAGGAGATACGTCCATGTAATCGAACATGTTCTTTTCATACTCCTGAGTCTCCTCACGGAAACGGCCGGATACGTTTTTGTGGACAAAATGTCCTTCTGCATCCAGGGGCTCATTCGCCTGGGCCACATGATAATTGTCTTCCTCATCAGCCGTCATATAGACAACCTCGTCCGTTACAACCGGATTGTTCGGATCTGTCTTGTCGATCTTGCGGTACGGAGCCTCAATGAAACCGTACTGATTGATTCTCGCATAAGACGCCAGAGAGTTGATCAGACCGATGTTCGGACCTTCAGGCGTCTCGATCGGGCACATACGTCCGTAATGAGAATAATGAACGTCTCGCACCTCAAATCCGGCTCTGTCTCGGGACAGACCGCCGGGTCCCAGGGCGGAGAGACGTCTTTTGTGCGTCAGCTCACCCAGAGGGTTGTTCTGATCCATAAACTGTGACAGCTGAGAAGAACCGAAAAATTCCTTCACTGCCGCAGTTACAGGTTTTATATTGATCAGGGACTGTGGAGAAATATTCTCCGTGTCCTGTGTAGTCATACGTTCACGCACGACTCTTTCCAGTCTGGAAAGACCGATACGGTACTGGTTCTGAAGAAGTTCGCCTACGGAACGGATACGGCGGTTGCCCAGATGGTCAATATCATCGTCGTTTCCGAGGCCGTATTCCAGGTGCATATTGTAGTTGATGGAAGCAAGAATGTCTTCCTTTGTGATATGCTTTGGAATCAGATCGTGGATATCACGTTTAATAGCGGCTTTGATATCTTCCAGATTATCATTTTCTTCCAGAATTTTTTCCAGGACCGGGTAATATACTAACTCTGTAACACCAAGAGTTTTCGGGTCGCAGTCCAGATCCACATGTCTGCGGATATCTACCATAAGGCTGGAAAGCACCTTGATCTTTCTCTCTTCACCCTGGATCCATACATAGGGAACCGCTGCGTTCTGAATATTTTCAGCCAGTTCTTTTGTCACGTTGGTTCCCTCTTCCGCCAGAATTTCTCCGGTAGCAGGGTCCACAACGGTTTCAGCCAGCTTATGACCTACGATCCTCTTATTAAAATGAAGTTTCTTATTAAATTTATAACGTCCGACTTTGGCAAGATCATATCTTCTGGGATCAAAAAACATAGACATGATCAGACTCTCTGCGCTTTCTACCGCCAGCGGCTCGCCGGGACGGATCTTCTTATACAGTTCCAGAAGACCTTCCTGGTAATTTGTAGAAGTATCCTTGGTAAAGCTTGCGAGAATCTTAGGCTCTTCACCGAACAGCTCCACGATTTCCGCATTGGTGCCGATACCAAGGGCACGAATCAGCACAGTGATCGGAACCTTTCTGGTCCTGTCTACTCGTACATAGAACACATCGTTGGAATCCGTCTCGTATTCCAGCCATGCGCCTCTGTTGGGGATTACGGTACTGGAAAACAACCTTTTGCCAACTTTATCATGTGCAATTGCATAATAGATTCCAGGGGAACGCACCAGCTGACTGACAATAACACGTTCTGCACCATTAATCACAAAAGTACCTGTCTCTGTCATTAATGGAAGATCACCCATGAAAATCTCGTGTTCATTGATCTCTTCTGTTTCCTTATTGATCAGCCGCACGCGAACCTTCAAAGGCGCGGCATAAGTTACGTCGCGTTCTTTACACTGTTCAATCGTGTATTTCGCATCCTTTGCGTCAAATGTAAAGTCGATAAACTCCAGGCTGAGCTTTCCGCCATAATCCGCGATCGGAGAAATATCATCAAATACCTCTTTCAGCCCTTCATCGAGAAACCACTGGTAAGAATCCTTCTGGACTTCGATCAGGTTCGGCATTTCCAGGACTTCTTTTTGTCTCTGGTAGCTCATACGCATGCTTTTTCCAGTTTTTACAGAACGAATTCTGTTTTTTTCCATTGACGTTTCACCCCTGTTTTTTTATTTATTACAACATGATCCCATTTGTACTTTTGGACAAACAGGCATATCTTGCCATAATATAGCATTTTTCACTATAGCATACTGCTGTCAAGCTGTCAACATTTTTTTATTTTCTTTTTTACCGATTCCTTATTTATCCTGTCAAATCCGGCAAAAAAGAAAACGCAGGAACACTTCTCTGCGTTCCTGCGCACTTTCTTCTGTCCAAAAAGACTTATTTCAGAGTAACCTTAGCTCCCTCTGCTTCCAGTTTTGTCTTGATGTCCTCAGCCTCTGCCTTGGAAGCTGCTTCCTTAACAACCTTCGGAGCACCATCAACTACTGCTTTCGCTTCTTTCAGACCTAAGCCGGTAACTTCACGAACAACTTTAATAACCTTAACTTTGTTCGGGCCAACGTCTGTCAGTTCTACGTCAAACTCGTCTTTTTCTTCTGCTGCTTCTGCTGCGCCGCCTGCTGCTGCAACTACAACGCCTGCTGCTGCAGATACGCCGAACTCTTCTTC
>DWVA01000141.1 GCA_019120475.1 Candidatus Blautia intestinipullorum
CCTCTGAAAAAAGGATAAAAAGCAATCAGGGTGCAGATGAACATGCCGCTGCAGGTAGCAAGCCCGGCTCCCCAGATTCCCCACCGGAAAATATAGAGAAAGACAAATTCCAAAACTGCGGTCAGAAGAGACATAAAAATGTTCAAAAGCATACTTGCCCGTATTTTTCCGCAGATACGAAGATAATTATCCACGGCAAAAATGATCGTCGTTACCGGCGCGCAGAGGGCGTAAACACGCAGATACTGGACAGAAAGCTTCAGAAGCTCGCCTTCCGCTCCCATGAGTTTCAGAAGAGGCACGGCCAGAAGAAACAGAACCGCTCCGATCAGTACGCCGGCGGCTACGATCATAAGACAGGCGCAGGTAAAATAATTATCAGCCTCTTTTTCCTCTTTTCTTCCCAGACTGATAGAGATCGGCACAGCCGATCCCACGCCGATCAGATCCGCCAGAGAAAAGTTGATGATCACAAAAGGCATCGCCAGATTCAGCGCCGCGAAGGGCGTATCTCCTAAAACCTGTCCCACCAGTATACCGTCGATCAACTGGTACAGCGCGGAAGCCAGCATACTGACCGCTCCAGGTACAGACGCAATGAAAAACAATTTCAGCACCGGAATTTTAGTAAATAAAGTTTTTGAGTCCATAAACATCTCCTTATCTGACGTCTTTATCCAGTATTTCTCTTTGGAATTCTTCTTTCAGATATCCGGTAAACGCTTCCAGCCCGGTAAGAAGCTCCGGTGAAAATTCCTTAAGCGTTCTTTCTACAGCTTTCTCTTCCGCTTCGTACACGCTTTTCAGGATATGATCCGCATAAAGCTTCCCCTTTTCTGTAAGAAAAATCTGCTTTTCTTTTTTATGTCCTGCGTTTTCCAGTCTGATACGCCCTTCTTTTACATTCTCTCTTACAATCGTATTGATCGTTGTCCGCGGAATCAGCCATTCCTCACAGATTTCTTTCTGCGTATGCGGCTTTCTGTCATTCAGAACATAAAATAATATCAGGGTATTATCTTTGATTCCCAGCTTTCTTGCCGCCATATAATACAGTCCGTCGATCTGGTTCATACAGAGGTTGATTCTGTCAATATATTTCCGGTGTTCCCCCACTGCTCCGTCCTCCTGTAAATCCTTTTTATTCTTTATCCGTTCTTCATTTGAATACGAATTCGTATTTAACGTTTCCTATTATATTACGAATTCGTATTTAAATCAAGTCAATTTTAAGATTTTTTCCGAATTTTTGTAAGGCGTGCCTTCAATCGTATATTTTTGTGTTTTTCCTGTCTTTTGTAAACGGCATGTTAAATGTATCTCAATTCTTCCTGACTCCTATTGAATCTGATTTTTTACGGTGCTATACTTGCCTCGTTCCGGAACATAAAACTTTTTTGTTTTTGAAGAATAGGAGTGAAACAATGAAAAGAAAAGTTATCGCAGCAATGCTTACTTTATTAACAGCAACTATGGTATGTCCCACAGCCTATGCGGCTACCGAGCATTACAACGACAGCAGTGTGACAGGCGACGCGGAAGAATGGCAGGCTTACAAAGATAACTGGGAGAACCTGTCTTCCGATTATACAAAAGTGTCCCTTACTCCGGGAAAAGACGAAACAGAGCTGAATTTTGCATGGTACAGTGAAAAGACAGACTCCGAGGGAACTCCTGTTGTACATTTCGGAACTGATCAGAACGCTCTTGAAACATTCACCGGTACAGTGGGTGATGTGGATCAGTCTCTGACAGGAGACAAAGCTTATGAATATAATTATGTAACTGTTACCGGTCTTCAGCCGAACACCACCTACTATTACACAGTGGAAAGAAACGGGGAGCAGAGTGATGTTGTAGAATATACGACTAAGGATACGGAAACCGTAAAAATGCTGTATGTAGGCGATCCGCAGATCGGCGCTTCCAAAGGACAGCCACAGGACGGCGGCGAACTTTCTGATGAATCCGGAGCGGCAAATACTGCCGCACAGAACGACGGTTTCGCGTGGAACAGAACGCTGAATACCGCCCTTGAGGAAAATCCGGACATCAACTTCGTGATCTCCGCAGGCGACCAGGTAAATAAAACAGGAGAGGCAAAGGAAGAAGAATATGCCGCATATTTAGGTGCAGACGCTCTTGCAAGCCTTCCTGTTGCCACCACTATCGGAAATCATGATTCTCTGAATCCTGACTATTCCTACCATTTCAATAATCCCAACACCACAGATTACGGCAAAACAGCAGCCGGCGGCGATTATTACTATTCTTACGGCAACGGACTTTTCATCGTACTGAATACAAATAATTACAACGTAGCGGAACATTCCGAAGCCATCAAAGAGGCGGTTGCCGCTTATCCGGATGCAAAATGGCGTATCGTTACGATTCATCAGGATATCTACGGTTCCGGTCTTGATCACTCCGATACAGACGGCATGATCCTGAGAACACAGCTTACTCCGATATTCGACGAAAATGATATCGATGTAGTTCTTCAGGGACATGACCATACATACAGCCGTACAAAACTCCTCTATGGAGACGGTCAGACACACAGCAGCTATGAATTCCAGCTTACAGAGGACGGAACGGACTACGACTGGGATCACGCTTACAACGTAGAGACCGGCGAGCAGATCCCGCTCTATCCGGAAGACGGCGATGAAGAGGGCGCGGCTCTGAAAGACGCTTTCACAGAAGACAATATGTGCTACACCATTGAAGACACAGAAGGAAATACTGTAACTGATCCTCAGGGTATCCTTTACATGACAGCAAACTCTGCCAGCGGTTCCAAATATTACGAACTGATCCCGACCCAGCAGGATTACGTTGCTGTCCGCAGTCAGAACTGGCTTCCCTCCTACTCTGTGATCACCATGGACGCAGACAGTTTTACCATCGAAACATATCAGATCAAAGACGACGGAACGGTTGAGTCTATCGACGAGGCCTTCACCATCGAAAAGACAGGGGACGCTTCTGCGGAAGCTGCTGACGAGACAGAGGATGCGGCTGCTGATGAAACTGCAGATGAAACTACAGAGGCAAGCGCTGATGACGCAGCGGCAACTGAGGAAGCTACAGACGAGGCGGCGGCTGACGACGCGGCGGCAACCGAAGAAGCTACAGACGAGGCGGCGGCTGACAACGCGGCAGCAACCGAAGAAACAGCACAGTAAGGCGGTAATCAGCATTGAAAACGTATTTTCAGAAACACGATGGGCAGCTTCTTTCCAGAAAAGCTGCCCGTCGGCTTATCTTATTTCTTATTTGTATTATATTTATAGTTTTTACAGTTAAAATCAATCAGGTAGAAAAAACAGAGCTTGTCTCCAGAGAGGGACAGACTTTTGAAAAAGCCACAGTGGTAGAAATCCTTCAGGACAACCTGCAGGCGGACGGAACCCGGGTAGGAGAACAAAAAGTGGTAGTGCGGATGGATTCCGGAGAGAGAAAAGGCGAGGAACTGACTGTGACCAGCAGTTCCGGCTATCTGTTCGGCGCAGGCTGCACCCCTGGCATGCATGTCATCGTCATGCAGAGCGTAGCGGGGGAATCTGTGATCGCCAGCGTCTATTCCCAGGACCGGGGATGGGTAATCTATCTTTTTGCGGCTTTATATATTCTTCTTCTGTGTGTGATCGGAGGAAAACAGGGAATCAAAGGAAGCGCAGGACTGATCTTCACCTTTTTCTGTGTGATCTTCGTTTATCTTCCTCTGGTGTACCGGGGCCTGTCTCCTTTCTGGGCGGCGGTTTTTGTATGCGCCATCACTACAGTCGTAACCATGTACCTTATCGGAGGCCCCACAAAAAAGACCCTGGTTTCCATTCTCGGAACAATGGTAGGCGTTCTCTGCGCCGGAATCTCCGCCCAGCTTTTCAGCCTTCTTTCCGGCATTACCGGATATAACGTATCCGATATTGAGACATTAATGACTTTATGGAATACCAACCGGATCCAGGTAGGCGGACTGCTCTTCTCCGGTCTTCTGATCTCCAGTATGGGCGCCGTTATGGATGTGGCTATGTCCATCAGCAGCTCCATGTCTGAGATCCTGAAGCAGAACCCGGAGATGACGAGAAAAGAGCTTTTCAAGGCAGGCATCCATGTAGGACGGGACATGATGGGAACAGACAGCAACACCCTGATCCTGGCCTTCGCAGGAAGCAGTGTAAGCATGCTCCTTCTGGACTACGCCTACAATCTTCCCTACCAGCAGATCATCAACTCCAATAACATCGGGATTGCTATCATGCAGGGATTGTCCGGAAGCTTCGGCATCGTCTTAAGCGTGCCCTTCACCGTACTCTTCGCTTCTATCATGTATCTTAAGAAACATAGAAAAGCGGAAAACACAGAGGCCATTGAGACCGCCGGAGCACAGATACACAGCGTCACAGAAGCATCTGAGAATATATAAATCTTCA
>DWVA01000014.1 GCA_019120475.1 Candidatus Blautia intestinipullorum
TCTCTTTTTAACTTTAGTATACTACAATTTTCGTTGTTTGAACAGAAGCTTTTTTTTCTTCATTGGAAATTAAATATCTTTTAGATAAAAGCAGAAGAAAAAGAGAGGAGTCTGTGATCTTATATCAGGAAAGAGCTTCCTTTAATGCCTTTGACAACTGATCAGGGCAGGATGTGGGACGGCGGCCGCAGCGGATTCCCTCCAGACGGCTGATCGCCTCATTTACGTCCATTCCCTCTACCAGACGGGCCACTCCCTGGGTATTTCCGGAGCATCCGCCGTCGAATCTTACGTTGCGTACTTTGTTTTCGCTGTCTATCTCAAAATCAATAGCTCTTGAGCATACGCCGCTTGTCTTGTATGTCATTTTATCTTCCTCCTTAATAAGTATATCTGCGGCCGTTTTCTCAAAGAAAAAAGCCGCTTTTCTGATTTCAACATAAGTCATTATAGCAGAAGTGAAAAAAAGTTTCCATATAAACTGAAGTTTTGATATAATGAATCTGTGACGAAAGAATGATATCCGGCAAAACGGCCGGAAGACAGGAGAAGAAAATATGAGATATATAGGTATTATAGGAGCAATGGATGATGAAGTTGCGGAATTAAAAGAATATATGCAGGATGTGAAGGTCACTACGATAGCGTCCATGGATTTCTATGAGGGAATACTGGAAAACCACAAAGCAGTGGTGGTTCAGTCCGGCATTGGAAAAGTCAACGCCGCCATATGCGCCCAGATCCTGATAGACCGGTTTCAGGCGGAAGTTGTGATCAACACAGGTATCGCGGGAAGCCTGAACAATGAAATCAATATCGGGGACATTGTGGTTTCCACAGATCTGGTGCAGCATGATGTGAACGCGCTGGCATTCGGGTATGCCAGAGGACAGATTCCGGACATGGAGCAGTTCTCTTTCCAAAGCGATGAAGTGCTTCGGAAGCTGGCTGTCCGCGCCTGCCGGGAAGTAAATCCGGAAATAGATGTCTTTGAGGGAAGAATTGCTTCCGGCGATCAGTTTGTGGCGGACCAGGATGTAAAGGATCTTATTGTAAAGGAATTCGGAGCTTACGCAGTAGAAATGGAGGGCGGCGCTATTGCGCAGACGGCTGTTCTGAATCATGTGCCGTTTCTTGTTATCCGGGCTATTTCAGACAAAGCGGACGGAAGCGCCCATGTAGACTATCCCGCTTTTGAGAAACTGGCTATTGACCACAGCGTAAAGCTGACGAGAAAAATCGTAGGCGAGATCCAGGACTGACAAAAGGGTATGCACCTTAAGGCCGGGGCCGCATATGCTAAAACAGAGGATTGGAAAGTATGCGGGAGACAGTCTATGTATGATAAGCATAAATTTTTTCCGTTTTATACGTCTATAGGAGATCCGGTGCTTTTATCGGGAGAAAACATGCAGGAAAGAGAATTCGCTCTGATGAAATCCTATTTTCCGGAAACAGCGCGGAAGATCCAGGAAAAAGTAGAAGAAGAATGTGAGCTTCTCGATTACGAGGGAAGCAGGATCTACGATGAATATCCTGACCGGCTTATGATGCGCGGCCTTGGAGACGGGATTTTCCGCCGTATGCAGAAAGAGACGGCCGCCCAGGAGCTTCCTTCCGGATTTCTGGAGGATCTGGTTCAGGTGCTTCTGTATCAGGAAATCTCCAGAAGACGGTGCAGGCGGAAAAGGTGCAGAGGATACTAAGGCAGCGAAGGCCCTTCTGTGACGGGAGAAAGAAAGTATATTTTATGATGATAAAAACAGTTGAAGAATTTTTAGAGGAAGTTATCAGTGAAGATCTGATCCTTGCCGTCTTAAGCGGATGCCGGAAAAAAGAGCTTCCTTCCAGAGTCCGCATACGTCCGGTGGAGCTGAAGGGGGAAATCCTTTATCAGGCTTCTGCGACCCAGGGTACAAAGGTGATACACACCAATTACGGCAGGGATGCGCTTCTGGAATATATGAACCAGTGTCTGAAAGGCGGATATTCCCAGCTTCAGATCCAGGGACGCCGGATGGACGGAAGTATTCTGGTCAGCAAAAAAGGAAAACATACTATAAAAGTAAAACAGCATCCGGAAAAAAAGGCTGTAAAGATCATGTCCCACAACCGGGTAAAAAAATACATCCTGCCGGAGGGCAGGCCGGTTCCCTTTCTGATAGATCTGGGGGTGATGAGCCCGGAGGGAAAGATTCACGCAGCCTCTTTTGACAAATACAAACAGATCAATCGTTTCCTGGAATTTATTGAAGATATTCTTCCGAAGCTTTCCAGGGAACGGGAGATCACCATTGTGGATTTCGGATGCGGAAAATCTTATCTCACCTTTGCCATGTATTATTTCCTGAGAGAATTAAGAGGGTATGACGTAAATATCATCGGCCTGGATCTGAAAGCCGATGTGATCGAAAACTGCAGCCGTCTGGCAGAATCCTACGGTTATGAAAAACTGCGTTTTTACCAGGGGGACATTGCAGGATTTGAAGGGCTTGAGAAGGTGGACATGGTAGTTACCCTCCACGCCTGCGACAAAGCTACGGACTACGCATTGGCCAAGGCTGTCCAATGGAACGCCCAGGTGATCCTCTCGGTTCCCTGCTGTCAGCATGAACTGAATGGAATGATAAAAAACGACCTTTTGTCGCCGGTTCTGAAATATGGGATACTGAAGGAAAGGATGTCCGCCCTTCTCACAGACGGGATCCGCGCAAACCTTCTGGAATCAAAAGGCTATTCTGTGCAGATCCTGGAATTTATCGATATGGAACATACGCCCAAAAATCTGCTGATCCGTGCGGTAAAAACGGGAAAAGAGAAGTCTGTAAAAAAACTGGGAGAAATGACAGAAGCGCTTCATGCGGAGCTGACTTTGGAAAAGCTCCTTTATCCCCAGGGAATGCCTGCAGAGAAGGAGGTATAAAATACCATGAAAAGATTTCTTGGCAGGCTGGCGGTACTTCTGCTGGTATTTGTTCTGGGTGTGGCGGGAACCGCCTTTTTGCTGAACAATGAAACCACGGACGACAGGTCGGATATGAACAATCCTGTTCTTCCGGAAGTTATGGTGGATTTCGGAGGAACCCTGTCCAATCTGATGCACGGGTACAGGCAGCCCATGCAGGCTGATTTTGTCAGGGAGTGTATCACGCCTCTGGACACTGCGAAGACACTTTCCCTTGTAATTAATCCCCATGAGTCGGAAGTAGAAAGCCTGTCCTATGAGATCAGAAGCTCAGACGGAACAAAAGTCATTGAAAACAAGAGAGTCAGCAGCCTGGAATCCGAGGAGGATTATCTGAGAGCCTCGGTGCAGATTGATTCGGGCCTTCTGATGAACCAGGAATATTCTATGCAGATCACACTGGATACAGACAGGGGAGAGGCGTATTACTATACAAGAGTTGTGTCCAGATCTTCCACTTATACGGAAGAGTATGTGAAGTTTGTAAAAGACTTTGCCCAGATGTGCATGAACAAAAATACAGCCGATCAGCTTGCCGCTTATCTGGAATCCCAGACCACCGGTTCAGGGGATTTTTCGGAGATTTCCATTACTTCGCCTCTGTCGGATATAAGCTGGGGCGATCTGAACCCGCAGATATCCAGAGAGGGAGTGCCGGTGATCAAGGAAATCAATGAGACAACGGCCAGTATATCTATGGAATATGAGATTTCAGCCGTAAATGAAAACGGAGGAGTGGAATTTTATAACGTATCGGATTTTTACCGGATGAGATATACAGAAGAAAGGATCATGCTGCTGGATTTTCAAAGATCCGCAGGCCAGATCTTTAATCCGAATCTTCCTGTGATCAGCGACAGCGGGCTGCTTCTCGGCGTCCGAAGCAGAGACGTGGACTATATGACAAATGAAGAAGCCGCTGTGACGGCCTTTGTGCAGGAGGGAGAACTGTGGACTTACGCGCCGGAAAACGGCAAATTCGTAAATGTGTTCAGCTTCCGGAAGACAGAGAACAGAGACGCCCGGGACGCCAGTCTGGAACATGGGATCAAGCTGCTCCAGGTAGGCGATAACGGTGATGTGGATTTTATGGTATACGGCTATATGAGCCGGGGAGCTCACGAGGGAATCTGCGGCATTGGAATTTACCACTATAATAA
>DWVA01000142.1 GCA_019120475.1 Candidatus Blautia intestinipullorum
CCAAGAGCCTTCTGCTCCAGTGTAAAACTGCACTGGTCTGTGGCCACCGTCTGGATCTCCTCTTTTTTCAGGGCTTCCCACAGACAATCCTGGTCTTCTTTTTTGCGGATCGGAGGCGCGCACACATAGACTGCTCCCCCAAAATCCGGTTTCGAATAAACGCTGTCCTCCAAAAGCAGATACTGAGGACAGGTCTCCGCATATACGGTCTGCCCCTGAGCTCTTGCTCTGAGGATTTCCTCATAAGCCTTCCGGTTTGTCAGATGCACGACCATTACAGCAGCTCCCGCCTCCCTGGCAATCACCAGAAGTCTGTGGACCGCTTCTGCTTCCAGAGTATCCGGACGTACCAGCGGATGATTTTCCGGACCCGTGCGGCCCTCTTTTTTCGCCTGATCGGTCAGTGCGTCGATCACCCCGGCGTTCTCACAGTGCACTCCTGCAAAACAGCCGCACTTTGCAAGCTTTTTCAGGATTTTATACATATCTTTGTCATCCACCATCATTGCCGGATATGTCATATACAGTTTAAAGCTTGTGATCCCATGATCGATCATATCCTGAATTTCTTCTTCCGTTTTCCCGTTCCACTCTACAATGGACATATGGAAAGAATAGTCGCAGGAACATTTTCCGTCGGCCTTTTTGTGCCATTTCTCCAGTCCTTCCCCGAGAGTATGTCCTCCTTTATCCTGAGAAGCATAGTCAATCACCAGGGTAGTTCCCCCGAGTATAGCCGCTTTTGTACCTGTCTCAAAATCGTCCGCAGTTACCGTGCCTGCAACCTCCAGGTCAAAATGAGTATGCCCGTCGATAAATCCGGGAAACAGAAGCTTTCCGGTCACATCCAGTACCCTGGCGTCCTCTGCCTTCAGATTTTCCCCTACCTCTGCGATTTTTTCATCCTGGATCAGAATATCTGCTTTTTTCCTCTCTGTTCCGGAAATAACCGTCCCGTTTTTTAACAAATATTTCATCATCTTCACCCCAAAATTCTCACTTTTTTATTAATATATCATTGTTTTCCTTTTTCTTCAACTGACAATTCCCTGAATCTGCATCTGAAGAGAGCAATTTTCATTTGGCGCATAAAATTTTTTTGGGAAAAATCTTTTTATTTTTTTTCCGGTATGTTATATTGATGAATAAGAACTACGAGGAGGAATGTATATGGGACGACTGACTGTATTAAAACAAATCGCACACGACATTGCCTGCCAGTTTGGGCCGGAATGCGAAGTTGTGATCCATGACCTGAAAACAAACGACCCGGAACACTCCATTGTATATATCGAAAACGGCCACGTCACCAACAGAGGGATTGGTGACGGTCCTTCCAATGCAGTGTTCGACGTAATACGGCACAATAATAAAAAAGATAAGAAACAGGAGGAGCTGAAAGACCACGCCGGCTATTTAATGAAAACATCAGACGGCAAGATCCTGAAATGCAGTACTTCTTATATCAGGGACGACGACGGCAGCCTCCACTACGTTTTCGGCATCAATTACGATATCTCAAAACTGACCATCGTGGAAAGCGCACTTCATTCTCTTATCACCCCGGTCAACAAAGAAGAGAAGCCACGTGAGATCACCCACAATGTGAACGATCTGCTGGATCATCTGATCGAAGAGTCCGTTGCTCTTGTGGGCAAGCCTGTGGCTCTGATGAATAAAGAGGACAAGGTGACCGCGATCCAGTTCCTCAACGATTCCGGAGCCTTCCTGATCACAAAATCCGGAGATAAAGTGGCGAATTATTTCGGGATTTCCAAGTACACGCTTTACAGCTATATTGACGTAAACAAGTAATGCCATGCAAAATGAAAAACAGTCCCTGAGGGATTTTCCTTTCCCCAGGGACTGTTTTTCATTTACTTTTACTGTTTAAGCAGACGTTTGATCACATCGATTGTTTCCTTGATGCCGTAATTGGCGCTGTTGATGCAGAGATCATAATTTTCCGGCTTGCCCCATTTTTCGCCTGTATAAAATTCATAATATCTTCTGTGCTGTCTGTCCATTTTTTTCAGGAAACGGGCCGCCTGTCTCAGCCCCATGTTCCGCACTGCCATAATGTGCTGCACGCGTACGCCAAAAGGCGCGCTGATAAACAGGCTCACATGAGGAATGTGATTGTTTCGCAGGATCGCGTCCGCGCACCGTCCCATAATGATGCAGTCTTCTGTACGGGCCAGACTGCAGATCAGATCGCTCATATTAAAGAATACGGCGTCCTGCTTCGGAAGTCCATGATAGCGGTTAAATTCCCGAAGTTTTGTTTTCAGGCTTTCCGGACTCTTTTTTCCGTATTTATTAAAATCTGTAAAATTCTCCTTGTCGCTGACTTCGCCTTTTTCCGCTTCCAGCCGCTTCATAACCTGGTCAAAGATTTCCACATCATAATAGTTGATCTTCAGGTCATCCGCCAGTTCAAATCCGATATCGTTTCCGGCGCTTCCCTGGGTTCTGCTTATACAGATCACCAGATGGTCGTTCTCCGATATTTTTTCTCTTTTCAGCACAAGGTTGTTCAGAGCCACACGCTCCGCGTCCACAATATCTTCCTTGCCGAATACGTCCGGAAGTTCTTCGATCTCTTTAAGGATCTGGTTGTATTTCTCCATCAGCCGGGACTTTTCTTCTTTGTTTTTGATCGTCCTGGCCATGTTGCTGATCAGAGCAAGCTCGCTTCGGAGCAGATGCCCGTCGGGTTTTGTGTACATCAGCATACTCAGAGTTCTCACCGTACGCTCGCGGCCGCCTGTAAACGTACGTCCCAGGTTGGAGCCCACACATTCGTACACTTCTCCGTCCAGATCATAAATCCTGTTTGCAAGTTCTGTATATTTCTCTCGATTTTCCTGCATAACTGTCCGACCTCCTTATAAAAAGAATACAAGCATATCTATGATGAATACCGGGATCAGAATGGAAACAGACCACAGCATGTATCCAAAGAAGGAAGGCATGTTGACACCGTTTTCATCAGAGATGGACTTCACCATAAAGTTCGGCGCGTTTCCGATATAAGTATTGGCCCCCATAAAGACGGCTCCGCAGGAGATCGCGGAAAGCATTTTTTCCGGCAGCGTTCCCAGCGTGGTGGAGATTCCGCTTGTAAATCCCAGTGTACCCGCAGTCGTCAGGAACACCAGATATGTAGGCGTGTTGTCCAGGAAGCTTGACAGAGCGCCTGTTGCCCAGAACATCTGGAAAGGTTCTGTAAGACCCAGATTCGGCCCTACAGCTTTCAGAAGCATAAGAGCCGGCTGCATGGTGATGAAAATACCGATAAAAAGAACCGCAACCTCCTGGATCGCTCCCCAGGTAAAATGGTTCCTTGTTCTGATCTCGCTGCTGGTAGTCTTAAACGACAGAAAGGCAGCCAGAAGGATCAGTACGATTTCGATCAGTGACGGAAAGCTTAATGAAACCTCTCCGAAAATATGGATTCCTCTTACATTTCCCGCCGCGTCCTGAAAAGCCGGCATACCTGGAAGAACACCGCTTAAAATAACGGCCGCAACGATCATGACAAGGAAAATGATATTATGAAGACCGTCAATCCGGAACTCGGTTCCCGGTTTGCTGATATCCGGTTTCCGTCCTTCCGCAATATCTTTCCGGTAATTTCTCTTGTCCAGATGGTAGAAGATAAAGAGAAGGATCACCATATTAAAGAGCAGCACCGGGAAAAGATGGATACTCCAGAAAAACGGCACTCCCCTCATAAAGCCCATCAGAAGGGGCGGATCTCCGATGGGAGTCAGACAGCCTCCCATATTGGATACCATAAAGATAAAGAATATCATAATATGGCTTTTTCTTTTTCTCCAGGAATTCATTTTTATCACCGGACGCACCATCAGCATACTGGCTCCTGTAGTTCCGATGCAGCTTGAAAGCAGGGTACCAATAGCCAGCAGACCCACGTTGATCCTGGGCGAGCCTGCAAAATCGCCTTCCATGGTAATATTGCCCGAAACACAAAACAGACCGAAGAGCAGGATAATAAAAGTAAGGTAATCATTCACTGTACATTCCAGCACTGTCTCTACCGTATCGCCTACTCCGTAAAGAACTGCAAAGGGGATCACAAGAACAATGATCCACAAAGCCACTACCAGAGGCTGGTGAGCCTCCCACCATTCACCTTTTACCAGCGGCATAACGGCAATGCAGAGCAATAAACCCGCAAAAGGAATACAGAGCCATATTGGCACGCCGGACTCCCCGCTGCTTTCTCCTGCCGCCCATACAGATACAGGGCAGGTCAGAAAAAGCATAAGAAATACTGTCAAAAAACTTAAAATTTTTTTCAAAACTGTCACCTCTCCCGCGTATTTTTACTGAAAATTGTTTTTACACAGCAGGCACCCATGCCCCAAAAGATATCAGGATCCATTTCATGATCACCAAAGCTACCGGCGTCGGACTAAGATCCACCGGCAGGATTTCCCTTCCCGAAGCCGCATGGCTCAGCTCTTTTTCCAGATCATCCACTATAACGGAGTCTGTTTCGTATGAATCTTCCTCCTGCTGCTTTTCTGCGCAATCGCTCCATATGAGGCTCTGTATAGTGTCTCCAAAATTTTTCAGAACTGTGCTGTGCAGTACAGGAAAGGGATTGTCCGTTTTTTTCTCCATCTCTGTGACGGAAACCTCATATTGACCGGCAATACTTTCTGATTTGCTCAGCACAGGAGCTTCCGCCGCAGCCAAAAGGATCAGGGACAGCAGAAACGCCGAAAAAATCCTTCTGAATTTTTTCATTTTCCCCGGGCTGCCAAAGGCAGGAACGTTCCCCGCTTTTCTTCTCTTCATATTTTCACAGCCTTTCCCTAAACACACTGGGCGTTGCCCCCTGGTTCTCCTTTTCAAAGCTTTTCGTCTGTTTCCAGCTTATGAATAAACAGGCCGCTGCGAAGTTTCGGTTCAAACCAGGTAGATTTCGGGGGCATCAGTTTCCCCTCGTCCGCAATCTGCATCAGATCCTCCATAGACGTTGGAAACATCGCAAAAGCGACTCCGCCTGTCTCGTCCGCCATTGCCTGAAGTTCAGAAAGCTTATGGTTTCCTCCTACAAACCGGATCCTTTTATCTGTTCTGGGATCCTGTATCCCGAGCATAG
>DWVA01000143.1 GCA_019120475.1 Candidatus Blautia intestinipullorum
CGGCTGATAGTCTCCCTGGATCAGCGGACTGATATAGTCCACAAAATCTTTCGTCACATAAGTGGCGTCACGGTTCATCCAGCTTCTGGGAACCAGTTTCTCTTCGTTCGCAATGCGGTGAACGTCATAGATCCCGGTTCTCGCCATGTAGGGATCGTCGGAAACACGGTCGATGACAACCATCTTGCCGGTGTCTCCTTCATCCGCAGCCTTCACAGCTGCTCCGCCCACCATGAAAGCCTCGTCGATATCCACTCTGGACGCCATATGGGAAGCGCTTCTCTGAAGGGTGGACAGCTCCACGGCTCTCGTCTTGCAGCCGCATTCCGCAGCAAGGAAGTTTGCAAGATATGTAGCTGTTCCGGTAAGCTGTTTATGCCCGAAAGCGTCCACATAGTCGCCGGAATTGCCAAGCTCACAGACGTATCTTCCGTCTTCCAGCCTGATGCCTTCGGATACGGCGATCACGATAGAGGATTTCTTCTTCAGAAGCTCTTTTACTTTCACAAGGAATTTGTCAATATCAAAGGGAACCTCCGGAAGATAGATGAGATCCGGTCCGTCGCAGTCCTCCGTCTTGGCCAGGGCGGTTGCGCCGGTAAGCCATCCGGCGTTTCTTCCCATGATCTCCATGATGGTGATCATATTTTTCTTATAGGTAAGTCCCTGGGCGTCGCGGATAACTTCCTTGGTTGAAGCACCGATATATTTGGCCGCGCTTCCGAACCCGGGGGTATGGTCGGTCAGAGCCAGGTCGTTGTCAATGGTCTTGGGCACGCCAAGGAATTTCTGTGTCTGGCCTGTAAGGATCGCGTAATCGGACAGTTTCTTAATGGTATCCATGGAGTCGTTTCCGCCGATATAAATAAACGCATCGATATCAAGTTTGTTCAGGATCTCAAAGATCTTCTCATAGATGCCTTTGTCCTCGTGGATCTCCGGCAGTTTGAACCTGCAGGATCCGAGAAACGCGGACGGCGTTCTCTTCAGAAGCTCGATATCAAGTTCTGAATGGATCTGGGTTGACAGATCTATATACTGTTCGTCAAGGAGTCCCTGAATTCCGTGGAGCATTCCGTACACCTTATCAAACCCGCGCTCGATCGCGTTTTTATAAACGCCCGCCAGACTGGAATTGATCACAGCCGTGGGGCCCCCTGACTGTCCTACAATGATATTTCTTTTTTTTGCCATCTTAGAAAACCTCCTCTTACTGATTTCATATAATTCTTCACTTTCTTCAGTGTATCAACCGGGAAATTTAAAGTCAATCGTAACTTGTCCTCTCCAAAAGACTATTCCGCCGTCAGAAGTTGCATGCCTCCCTGTGCAGTTCCGGAAACCGCAGGCGCTCCCTGGACATAGCGTATACTGATATCATTGTCCGCGATCTTCTCTACGCCGCCGACCATCTGTCTCAGACCCGCTTCTTTTGTGTACAGACACAACGTTCCGCTTTCTGTCGTATAGTCCTCTGACACAAGAACAGCCGCGCTTCCGTCTGGCAGCGCTTTCGCTTCGATAACCTTATCCGCGATCACTTCGCTCTGCGTACCGTCAAATGTCTTCAGAGTAAATACAAGATCCTGCCCCACTCTGTAATATAAACGGCCATCCGGTGCGACAAAACCATTGGTACCGTCATAATCAATCACGTCCGTGCCGGATTTCAGTACCAGGTTGACTCCCGCCTCATCATATTCCGCGTAAAACGGCCTGTCCTTTCCCGAATCAAGATAGAATGCCACATTTTCAGAAAGAATGGTAAGTTTTCCGTCCAGGTTCTCTGTTCCAAATTCCGTCAAAAGATATGCGCTGTCCCGTCCGTTTCCCAGCCCCCATGCTTTCGTGCCGTCCTGCGAGAAGAAGACAGAATTGATATTCTGTTTCTCCAACGGGATTTCTCTGCCGCCTGCCAGCAGATACGTGGTCTTTGCCTCAAAGTCTACGCCCTCCTCTTCTGCCGGCTTTTTGTATGCGATCATGTCTCCGTGGACGCCCACTGCCATTGCACGTTCCTGAACAGGCGTGATCCCCCCGTTTTCATATCGCCCTATCCCTGCGAATCCATCTGGTGTCGGTGTTTGAAAATAGATGCATCCGCTGGCGCCGACACGGGCAACCGCCCCCTCCATGTATGTCTCTTCCAATGGGAGCGGTCCCGGCTGTATCACACTAAAGAGGCCATATTCCGTATTTTCCAGAAGAAGTTTTTCTTCTCCAAGATTCTCACGGATATAAAGATTTCCATCCCTGCTGCCGATCAGCATCTGAAGATCCGCAGACATGTATTCCACTCTGTTCCAGTTTAACGGAACAGTTTCCCCACTCAGATCCAGAGTACGCATGCTCATCTGCGTGCTGCCGCGTTCCACCCAAAGCACATGCGTCTCTGCCGCGTTCACGAAGAAGGGGAAATTCTCCACATTGGACGCGATCTCCTGTGTATTGCCCGCCGCGTCGCTGATATAAAGAGTACCGCTGCTGCCCTTGAGCCAGACGATCCGATTGTCGGAGAGAATGCGGTGCATTACAGCGTCATCTCCAATCTTCACCGGCTCTTTCCCGCCGTCTCCCAGCGGTAGCGCCATCAGACGGTAGCTGCCCATACCGGTGTAATTTGACGCGTAACAGAGTACTGTTCCATCCGCGCTCACCTGCGTCGTACCGCTGTATCCGAAAAGCTCCTCCAGATTTTTTTCTGTGCCGAGATTCTGGATATTCCAGTTGTACCACCACTCCATCCAGGAGAATTCCACGGCATCGCCGCAGACATAAACTTCGGCGTTCTTTTCCTCTGAGGCGACGTCAATAATCCCCACATCTCCGCCGCCTGCAAAAGCGGCGTAGTTTTCCCGTGCGCTGTTCTGGCCGTCGTCTGCCTGTGCAAAAACAGGGTGAATACTTCCCAGTGCCAGTCCCAGACAACAGAGAATCGCCCCCATCAGACATCTTTTTTTCATATACCTGCTCCTTTCCTGATCCTTTTCTATGATTATAACACATAAAACTATCTTTTTCATTTTATTTATGTATAACATTCTCCTGAGCGGAAATTTGCCGGTATATATACTTTTCCCGCCAGCTGATATTTCAGGACTTCAATACAAAAAAACACGGACAAAATCCCAGCCCGGGAATATTCCCGGGCGGAGAAATCATCCGTATCTCAGAGGTTAAAATTCAAAATGTAAATTTATCCGCGAAATAAGCGTCCAGCTCGTCGATTTTGATACGAACCTGTTCCATGGTGTCGCGGTCGCGGACTGTCACCGCTCCGTCTGTCTCGGACTCGAAATCGTAGGTCACGCAGAACGGAGTTCCGATCTCATCCTGTCTTCTGTA
>DWVA01000144.1 GCA_019120475.1 Candidatus Blautia intestinipullorum
TGCCGTTTATTTCTTATTTATTGACACTCCGGATTTTTCAAAGATGCGGATATTCCGGCTTGAAAATGGCAAAAAGATGCTGCCGCATCTGTGATTTTCTAATCATTGATACGACAGCACCTTTCTTTCCAAAAAATTCTGATATCAGAACATGATCTCGATCGGCATACGTGCGGATTCAGGATCTTCAATACCGAATTTCTCTTTATTTAATTTGTCGATAGCGTTGGTCAGAGACTGATATACGCCCGGATATACGGAGCCGGGGCCGCCCTGTGCGATACAGGGGATGAAGTGCTTCATGCCGTAGGTCTCGCATACTCTGCGCACTTCTTTCTCGCACGCCTCGTCTGTCCAGTCTTCTTTGTCCACGTCTGCGTTCTCAATGCAGCCCATGAAGCTGATCTTGTCGCCGTATTTCTTAATAAGCTCGTCCACATGGTTTGTCTCCATGCAGCCCTGATATACGTCGATGCCCATCTCGATCATGGAAGGAACAAGAGTAGCGGCATAGCTGTCAGAATGATGAACAATGTATTCCACCCCATGATCCTTGTAGTATTTGTAGATCTCCTTATATGGCTCCAGAAGGAATTCGTTGAACATATTCGGACTCATGAATGTGCTGTCATGGCTGCCCCAGTCGTCATGATGGAAAAGCATGTCCGGATGAAGATTGCTGCAGATGCCTTCCGCCAGCTTCAGCTCCCACTCTGTCAGATATTTAATGAGATCATGCATTTCGTCTTCATATTCCACATAATATGTAAGAGCGTTCACGATCTCGCAGAGATAATGAGTCTGCTCGAAGATTCCGGGTGCCACAAATACCGCCTTAAAAGCTTTATCAGCATCCACAGCGTCATACATTGCCTTGCACTGATCCCACTGTTCCTGTGAAAAATCCAGTGAAGGAGCATGTACATAGTCTTTCCAGTGCTCGATATCTTTTACCACGATCTTATCGGGAGTATGTACCGGGAAAGCTCCGGGAGTTCCCTTGGGGAAGCTCTGGGTTACGCCCCAGGCATTCTTCACGTTCTCCTGCCCCTCCTGAAGAAGGGGGCTGGCAAACATAAAGGGATGGAACAGAAGCCGGATAGCTTCATACTGGTTTACAAATCTGTCGGGATTTCCTCCCTTCATACATTCGATCATATTCTGTTTTGCTGTTAACATGTAAAAACCCTCCTTTCACTCCGCCGTTTTTATGCAGCAAGCTCTTTCGCTCTCTGTGCGCAGGATGCTGCATCTTCTGTATACGCGTCCGCTCCGATCTCATCTGCAAATTCCTGGCTGATAGGAGCTCCGCCTACCATTACCTTGATATTTCCGCGGAACGGGGAATCATTCAGAAGCGCCACAGTCTCTTTCATTGCGTTCATGGTCGTGGTCAGAAGGGCGGAACAGCAGATCAGCTTCGTATCCGGATTCGCCTCATAAGCTTCCACGAATTTCTCCTTTGGTACGTCCACGCCAAGGTCGATCACTTCGAATCCTGAGGATTCCAGCATCATGGCAACCAGGTTCTTGCCGATGTCATGAAGGTCGCCGGCTACTGTGCCGATGATAACTTTGCCTGCCGCGCCTGCAACGCCGGATGCCAGATGGGGTTTCAGAAGTTCCACGCCGTTCTTCATGGCCTTTGCCGCTACCAACATCTCCGGAACGAAGATCTCGCCGTTTTTGAATTTGGCTCCTACCTCGTCCATAGCCGCGATCATACCTTTGTTAAGGATCTCTGTGGGATCACAGCCTGCGTCAAGCGCTTCCGTTACGGCTGCTCCTACTTTTTTTGCTTTCCCCTTTACTACCAGATCATAAACTTCCTGAATACCTGCCATTTTTGTCTACCTCCTCTTTTTTACTTAAAATCTTTTGCAGCGGGTCTCTTCCGCATAGAGAACCCGGTGTTTTTCCGGAATTTTCTGCTGAATCCTGTATCAGCCCTGATCATTTCTTCGGCCCGAAGATTCCCTCTCTGTACGCGCCGATATATTCCATGCAGTAGTCGTCCTCGCCCAGCAACGCCTCTGTGGCGTAGATCACGCCCATCATGTCCCTGTTGGTAGGATCGAGGATCGCGCTGTCCAGTCCCGCGTTCATTGCCAGGACCGTGAAGCCCAGGTTGATCATCTTCCTTACCGGAAGGTTGAAGGAAATGTTGCTCACCGCCGCCGTGATATGGATATCCGGATAACGTTTCCTTACCGTACTGATCACTTCCACGTTGGTGTCGATTCCGTTTTCAGACGTGCAGAGCATCTCAACCAGCGGGTCAATATGCATCCTGGATGGAGCGATACCGTACTCCTGCGCCTTTGCCATCACTTTGTCGAATACTTTCAGCCTGTCGGCCGCATTCTTGGGAATACCCGTGTCGTCGGACAGAAGGCAGATCACTTCCCATTTCGTATCTGCGATCAGCGGGAAGATCACGTCCATCTTATCTCCCTCGCCGGATACCGAGTTTACAAGACCCGGTTTCTTACAGTAGGGAATCACTTCCGCCAGGACCTTCGCGCTGGGGCTGTCTACGGAGATCGGAAGGGCTGTCACCTCCTGGATGCAGTCGATCATCCATTTCAGGGTTTCCACTTCCACCTCTTCCGGAACGGAAGCGCAGCAGTCGATGTAGGTTGCCCCTGCCTCCGCTTGGATTTTTGCACGGTTTTTAATAAATTCCGCATCCCGGGCAGCGATGGCTTCCGCTACCGCCGGGATCGACCCATTTATTTTTTCACCGATAATGATCATCTTGTTTCCTCCTTTATTCTACAAATTAAAGGAAAGCCGTACTTTCGCTATGAACCTATTGTATCACAGGGAAATTCGTTTTTCCATTTACAGAAGTATGTGATTTTTCCCCCTTTATTTCCTACAATTTGTAGGAAGAGAATTATTGCAGTTTTCTGAAGGGAATGGTAAAATAAAATCACTGTTTTTTATGAAAGGAGACTTTTATGCTGCTGAGTCCGAAATTGATCTTATGGCATTTAAAAAAGGAGTATTCCGTACAGGCTTCCCGGCAGTTTGCCAGTGATCCCTGTCTGAAATACGCCGTCTGTCACAACACTGCCGGGGAAACTTTTTCCGGCGGAGTTCTTTATATTGCCTCGGATATTCCCGCCGATTTTCTGAAGAATCCTCTGCGGAGCATGGCGGTGCTTACCTCGCCCCGGGATCCTGATATTCTGGAACAGTATCCGAACATCTGTCTGATCCCCGGCGCCGATCCTTTGGATCTTCTGGAGTTTGCGGGACGGATCTTTCAAAAGTACGAAGAATGGAATCAGGCGCTGTTTGAATCCCGGATGATGAACGGATCCATACAGAGCCTTCTGGACATGACCGGAACGATCATATCCAATCCCATGGTCCTGATCGGCATGGATTTCACCATCGTCGCCTCCAGAGGCACTTCCTTCGGAGATCTTCCCTCTTCTGTACTGGGCTCTACAGAGGAAACCGCCGATCTGATCCTTTCCCTGAAACAGGATCCAAATTACGAGGCCGCCTTTCACAGGATAGGATATTTTTACTATTCCGGCAACGGCATTGCCGCGCCAAGTCTCTGCGTAAATATCCGCCGTTTTGGCCGGACGCTTTACAGGCTTTTGATCACTCAGGGAGAAGTTCCCCTGGACGATACCTTCGGTTTTCTTTTGGAATATCTGGCCCGTATTATCAACCATGCCCTGTCCACCAATATTGTGGACAGCCACGATACCCGCCATCAGCTTCATCAGATCTTCCACACGATCCTGACGGATTCCAGCGCGGACTATGTGGAAGTCAGCAGACGGCTGACGGACTACGGATGGATGTCCTCCCATTACTATCTCTGTATTTTTTTAAAGACCGAACTGTTAGATTATAAAAACCTGACCCACCGGTCCATTATCAGCTATATAGAAAATATCATCCCCGCTTCCTGCGCCCTGGAACATAAGGGAAATATTGTCATATACATCGATCTGGATCTTTGCCAGTTTTCTGAAGCTGAAATTGAACAGAAGCTTGCCAGCTTCATCCGGGACAGCTTTCTCAATGCAGGATACAGCCGCCGGATGCTGGGGCATTTTAATTTTCACCGCCAATATATACAAGCATCTCTTTCTCTCCAGGTGGGAAGCCGTAAATTCCCCCACAGATGGATCCACCGCTTTAACGATATTGCCCTGACCTATCTTCTGGAACAGACCACAAAAAAGCTTCCCGCATACATGGTATGTCACGAGAAGCTTCTGAATTTGAAATATGAATCGGAAAACAGCCAGTCCCAGCTCTACCAGACTCTCCGCTGCTATCTGGAAAACCACCAGAACGCCACCAGGACAGCCCAGCAGCTTTTTATCCACCGCAGCACTCTGCTGTACCGTCTGGAACGGATCGGCCATTTTCTGCAGTCGGATCTGTCCGACCCGGACGAGCTGCTTTATCTTCTGCTCTCTTTCCGCCTCATCGACATGGAAGAGCAGAAATGATCCTAAAAGACAAGCAATGCCCGGATTCTCTGAAAAACAGATAAGGCCGGGCATCATCGTTATATATTATTTCAGGAGATAACAGGACGTATAGGCAATTTTCTGCGGACCGTAATAATATTTCATCTCATTGCGGCTGCAGAGATCACTGACTACGATTCCGTAAGCTTCCAGAGAAGAAATCTTTTTTTCCGGAAAACGGCAGTCTCCCTCCGGTCCGGCGCATTTTTTGCAGATTGTACAGCAGCCGCTTCCCAGAGGAAGAAGCTTTGGATATTCCCGGCGGAGCTTTTCCGCCAGTTCGGCGAACTGCTTCTTGTGCCTTTGCTCAACCTCCACCATTCCTTCAAAATCCATGCTGTCCTCTACGTCCCCCACCGTCTGGACCACAATGCCCCGGCTGTATTTCTCTACCTGCTTTCTGCATTCCTCCAAAGTCCCGCAGGAAGGAGGACAGGACAGATTTTTTCCATACATGCCGCAGGTGTTGGCTCCGCACATATCTCTTACTTCCTGACGCAGCTCCAAAGTGGAACAGTCAAGGTTTGTTACATAACTGAATCCCGTATCCAGGGCAAGCTTTCTGATCTCCTCAAATCCCATAACAATCCTCCTGTGCATAGCTCATCTCGTCTACATAAACATCCATAAAGTCAGATTCTGAAGCCAGTTCCAGAAATCCGGCCTTTTCCGCCATCTTTTCTCCGCGGCGGAATTCTTCCTCCGAAAGAACCGCCAGACGCGCCCCTGCGCCTGCCGCGTTCCCTACGGGAATGATCTTCTCTCTTAAAGCTTCCGGCAGAAGCCCGATCCCGCAGGCGCTTTCCGGATCCAGATAATTTCCGAAGGCTCCTGCAAGAAGCAGTGTCTGTATGTCTTCTATACGGCAGCCCCTTTTTCTGCAGAGAAGCTGTACCCCTGCCGCGATAGCCGCCTTCGCAAGCTGAAGTTCCCTTACATCCTTCTGGCAGAGAAATACTTTATCGGAAAAATGCCACGGCTCCTTCATATACCCGTCCTCCCGTATCCATCCTGTCTTAAGGAGACAGTACACTGCGTCCAGAAGGCCGGAGCCGCAGATGCCCGCAGGCGTTTTCTCTCCGATCACATGGAACTTTACTTTCCCGTCCTGCAGGTATACATGATCCACCGCTCCGTCGCTTCCTCTCATGCCGCAGGTGATCTTCGCCCCCTCGAAGGCCGGCCCTGCAGCAGTAGAACACACTGTATAGCCCCGGCGGTCCCCCAGTACCATTTCCCCATTGGTTCCGATATCCACCATCAGAGTAAGCTCTTCTCTTTTGTCAAATTCTGCAGCCAGCATACAGGCCGTTGTATCTGCTCCAACAAAACCTCCGATATTTGGAAGCCATATGAGCCTTGCTTCCTCCCACACATGGATACCGCAGTGGGAAGCCTTTTTTTCCACAGCCTCTTTTACCTTCGGCACATAGGGAGCTTTTACCAGAGTATCTACCGGAAGTTCCAGAAAAAGATGGTGCATACAGGTGTTTCCGGCTATGACAATTTTTACGATCTCCTCTTTCTTCCGCCCTGCGGATACGGCCGCCTCCCCAAGAAGCGTGTCTATGGCTTCACGGATACAGCCGCTTAATGCTTTTGCGCCGTGTTCCAGCACATAGCTGCAGCGCATCACTACGTCGGCCCCATACTGTCTCTGAGGATTCAGAACGCTTCTGGTACTTAAAAGCTCTCCGTTTTTTCCATCCATAAGGTAGGCCACCACTGTAGTGGAGCCCAGATCCACCGCGGCAAGGAGAGGATGCTCCACCTCCGGCGGAAGGCTTCCCGGCCGACAGGGGACTTTCCTGAAAAGCCCTTCATTTAATATCTGCGCTTTCTTTTTCTCTCCTGGAAGAGGGCTCACTGTACAGTCCTTTTCCACCTTTGTCTGACAGGCCAGAACCTCCTTTCCATCCAGCAGCACCCGGCATTTTCCGCATTTCCCCTGCCCGCCGCAGGGAGCGTCCGGCACCAGGCCCGCCGCTATTTCCGCCTGAAGGAGTGTTGTTCCTTCCTCCACGGAAACTGACAGATTCTTTTCTGTAAAATGTACAGTATATGTATGTTCGTCTTTCATATATTTTTCACCATCCTTATCACTTGCATGCTTCGCCTCCGGAACAGGTTTCTGCCGTATCCCGGGCCTTTATGTCCTTCAGGAAGGCTTTGGCCAGCCCTTTAAATTCTGTTTCCACCTGTCTCCAGGGCTTCTCTTCTATATCCGGACATGAGTACAGTTCTCTGCAGGTTATTTCCGTTTTTCCCTTTATCAGTTCCTTCAGTTCGTACAGGAGTATATCGTCGTCGATCTGTTTCCACTTCCGGTTTTCCTCTTCGCTTAAATCCGCCAGTCCAAACCGCTTCCAGATCTGCCCCATTATCTTTCCCTCTATCTCCAGATAGTTGGACAGATGTATTTTCACCGGACGTATGATATCTGAAATATATGCTTCGCTGGCATCGTGGAGAAGACAGGCGAGCTGCATCCTTTCTGACCATCCCCTGGCTCTTGCCTCTTCTGCGCAGTTTATCGAATGCTGCCCTACAGAATAGAAATGCTTCAGATGTCCTCCGCCGCGGCACAGCAGGCTCAGTGCGTGAGCGATATCCTCCAGAAAAACATTATCCGGCGTCATTTCCAGCGGATCAAATTTTTTTCCTGAA
>DWVA01000145.1 GCA_019120475.1 Candidatus Blautia intestinipullorum
TTTCTGTGACAATATTGGAGATCAGAGCGTCGTCGATCACCAGCTCCTGTCTTCCCTGTTCAAATGTCACGCCGAACACTTCTTTATGCTCCAGCGGAGCGGGAACAAAGTCCGGATCGATCTCAATGATATTATAGTTGCCTTTTTTCTTCTGCTTCAGGATCTCCAGGGCCTCTTCTGTGTATCCGGGAGCGATCACTCCGTCGGAAACTTCCCGTTTGATAAGAAGAGCCGTATCCTTGTCGCAGACATCAGACAGAGAGATAAAATCTCCGAAGGAAGACATACGGTCCGCCCCTCTTGCTCTTGCATATGCGCAGGCAATGGGAGAAAATTCTTTCCAGTCCATATCGTCTACCCAGTAGATCTTCGCCAGGGTTTCCGTCAGCGGCAGTCCCACAGATGCTCCGGCCGGAGACACATGCTTAAAAGATGTAGCCGCTGCCAGGCCGGTAGCCTTTTTCAGATCTCTTACAAGCTGCCATCCGTTAAAAGCATCCAGAAAATTAATGTATCCCGGCTTTCCGGAAAGAACCTTGATAGGCAGTTCGCTTCCGTCCGCCATATAGATTCTGGACGGCTTCTGATTTGGATTGCATCCGTATTTTAACTGTAATTCTTTCATTTTTAACCTCCTAAGATATTTTTTATATTTCTACAGGGAAAACTTTTGCCATTTTTCAACGGCTTTGGCGTTACTTGTTTTTATTTACGATCATTGTCTCATAGGTTCCTGTCGCGATATCACTATAGCGTACGAACAGAGAAACCTTGTTGTCCTCATTAAGATTATTCCAGAGAAGCTCTGTAAATTCTTTCATGTCATCCGGAATACTTACCAGCTTCGGCTCGCCCTCAAAGCTTGGAAGGGGATTTCCGTCTCCCTTATAAGTATGAATGAAACGGCCCTCGCCGGCTACCGGATTTTTATATGCGAAAGTATAGCGAAGGCAGGCGTCCGGTCTTCCATTGTCGCTTTTCAGAATAGACATCGCATAACTGTAGCTTCCTTTTTCTATGTGCATAATACCGGAAATCCTTGGTGTATAATTCGGTGCGTCAGGCTCGAATTCGCGGCTCCTTAACGCCTGCTCAAAGGTGAGCTGTCTGTCCATTCCCTCATAAATCGTATCTGTCTGATCTCCGTTTGTGACGATCGTCTTATTTCCCAGCACACGCACCGGCGCATAAATGATCAGACTGGGATCCGTCAATTTGGACGGATCATAAGCTTCTGTGCGGATTCCTTCTCCGTCAGTGACAAAGATCCTGTTTCTGCTGTTCTCGCTTCTGCCCATGATAAAGTAGGCAGCTACGGCCTTTGTTCCGTTTGCGGAACGGCCGAGGATGATCCCTCTTCCAGGATAAGAGTTGTTTCTAAGCTCCTGCTCCAGTGATAGCATTTCCATAATTCATTCTCCTTTTCTTATAAAGTATAAAGACAGGTACAAAAAAAGCCTGGGTAGTCTGTTTCCAGGCTGCCCAGGCGGTCGGCTCACACTTACTGCACTCCCTGTAGGTTCTTCCTACTTCCGCCAGTCATGCAGTCGTTACTATCATAATATACTACTTTCATCTGACTTTCAAGAGCGAAATCTCTCTAACGCTCCTGATGCTCTGAAAATTTCATCATAAAGCCTTTCTTATTCATCCACACTGTAGTTAGGAGCTTCCTTTGTAATGTGGATATCATGGGGATGAGATTCTCTCAGTGCCGCTGCGGAAATCTTTACGAATTTTCCAGTGGTCTTCAGAGCCTCGATATTCTCTGCTCCGCAGTATCCCATACCGGAACGAAGTCCTCCGATAAGCTGGAACACCGTATCCTCTACATGGCCCTTATAGGCAACACGGCCTTCCACACCCTCCGGAACAAGTTTCTTGGCGTTTTCCTGGAAATAGCGGTCCTTGCTTCCGTTTTCCATGGCTGCAATAGATCCCATACCACGGTATACTTTATATTTACGGCCCTGATACAGTTCAAAGGTTCCCGGGCTTTCATCACATCCTGCGAAGATACTTCCCATCATGCAGACATCCGCTCCCGCCGCGATAGCCTTGGTGATATCTCCGGAATATTTGATGCCGCCGTCCGCAATGATCGGGATTCCATAGCGGTTAGCTACCTCATAGCAGTCCATAACGGCTGTGATCTGCGGTACGCCGATTCCGGCAACCACACGGGTGGTACAAATGGATCCCGGTCCGATACCAACTTTCACTGCGTCTACTCCGGCTTCGATCAGAGCTTTTGTCGCCGCTCCTGTAGCCACGTTTCCGGCGATCACCTGGAGATCCGGATAAGCGTCCTTGATCTCACGGATAGTTCTCAGAATGTTCTCAGAATGACCATGAGCAGAATCGATTACAATAACGTCTACATTTGCTTTCACCAGAGCGTCTACACGCGCCAGGACATTAGATGTAATTCCTACGGCCGCTCCGCAGAGAAGACGTCCCTGGGAATCTTTTGCAGCCAGAGGATATTTGATCTGTTTCTCAATATCCTTAATGGTGATCAGGCCTTTTAAATTAAAGTCATCATCTACAATGGGTAATTTTTCTTTACGGGATTTTGCAAGAATTTTCTTGGCCTCTTCCAGGGTGATACCTTCTTTTGCGGTAATCAGTCCCTCTGAGGTCATGCATTCACCGATCTTTCTTGTGAAATCTGTCTCGAATTTCAGATCTCGGTTGGTAATAATTCCAACAAGCTTTCTGCCTTCTGTAATCGGCACACCGGAAATACGATATTTTGCCATCAGGTCATTGGCGTCTTTCAGAGTATGCTCAGCAGATAAGAAAAAGGGATCTGTGATAACGCCGTTCTCAGAACGTTTTACCTTATCAACCTCATCTGCCTGCGCTTCAATAGACATGTTTTTGTGAATAATTCCGATTCCTCCCTGTCTCGCCATGGCAATCGCCATACGATGTTCGGTAACGGTATCCATTCCCGCGCTCATCAGCGGAATGTTCAGCTTCACCTTTTTCGTCAAATAAGTCGTAACATCTACCTGATTCGGAATCACCTTTGAATACGCCGGAACTAACAGAACGTCATCAAACGTAATGCCTTCACCGATAATAGTACCCATTGCATTTCCTCCCTTGTATGTAATTTTTATTTCACTTTGAGTTTGTTCCATAGTGTAGCAAAAAACCAACCAAGTGTCAATCCAAAAAAACCTTGCTCGGAGCCGATTTTTTTATAGCATTTGCCATAATTTCGTCCGGCTCAAAAATAAGCTTGCACGCCTGTCCTTCTTCCCGGATGATCGCGGCGAATCTCTTATGACCGGAATTGCCGGAGGAATAATCATAAACCTTTATCTGGCTGTTTCCATTATAGTAATCCAGGCGGTGGGAATCCAGCGGAGCGATCAGATCCGCTTCCGTAAGATCTACTGTCTTGGCTTTCTTTCTTTTTGATTTTGCCATGATCTTGTCGATATCCAGTTCACCGTTCACAAACAGATATTCATATTCCAGATCTGTTCCGGGAATCAGAAAATAAGCGGCCACGCCAAGGATCACCGCTCCCAGAAGGAGGATCGGCATCAGGAAGAGGCCTCCTGCCGCAAATACTACGATCAGAGCGATCAGACCGTACTTCACTGCCGCGTCTTTTGCTGTCGGCTCTTTTTTTACAAGACATTCAGAATATAAATCACTCATATTCCACTCTCCTTACCATTGCTTTTTTCCCATTGTAACACAAAAAGGAACCAGCGTCTATGACGCCGGTTCCTTATTTTTATTGAATTACATCATGCCCATACCCTGGCCGCCAGCCGGCATTGCAGGTGTTTCTTCTTTGATGTTGGCAACAACAGATTCTGTTGTCAGTAAAGTGGATGCAACGCTTGTAGCATTCTGCAGAGCGCTTCTTGTAACCTTTGCAGGATCAAGGATTCCCTCGCCTACCAT
>DWVA01000146.1 GCA_019120475.1 Candidatus Blautia intestinipullorum
CGCCTCTGATCACCGGAAGCGACTGCGAGGGCGCTGGAGAAATGTTCCGCGTGACAACTCTGGATCCGCAGAATCCTCCGCTGGATGAAGAGGGAAAAGTCGATTTCAGCAAGGATTTCTTCGGAAAGGAAACAAACCTGACGGTCAGCGGACAGTTAAACGGCGAAACATATGCCCAGGCATTCCGCAACATTTATACCTTCGGGCCCACTTTCCGGGCGGAAAATTCCAATACTACCCGCCATGCGGCGGAATTCTGGATGATCGAACCGGAATGTGCCTTTGCGGATCTGAACGACAACATGGATCTGGCGGAAGCCATGCTGAAATATGTTATCCGGTATGTACTGGAAAACGCTCCCCAGGAGATGAATTTCTTCAACTCCTTTGTGGACAAGGGACTTCTGGAACGGCTGAACCATGTGCTGAATTCAGAATTCGGCCATGTGACTTATACAGAGGCTATTGAACTTCTGGAGAAGAACAATGACAAATTCGACTACAAGGTATTCTGGGGCTGCGATCTTCAGACAGAGCATGAGCGCTATCTGACAGAGCAGATCTTCAAAAAGCCGGTATTTGTTACAGATTATCCGAAGGAGATCAAGGCGTTCTACATGAAGCAGAATGACGACAACAAGACAGTTGCGGCTATGGACTGTCTGGTTCCGGGAATCGGCGAGATCATCGGAGGAAGCCAGAGAGAGGACGATTACGACAAGCTTAAGACCCGTATGGACGAGCTGGGACTGAAAGCCGAGGATTATCAGTTTTATATGGATCTTCGCAAATACGGCTCCACCCGCCATTCCGGATTCGGTCTTGGCTTTGAGCGCTGCGTCATGTATCTGACAGGAATGGGGAACATCCGTGACGTGATCCCATTCCCGAGAACAGTCAACAACTGTGAACTGTAAAATACCAGGGCAAAAGCGTGAGCCATCGTCTGGTATTCGTGTCAAAGGAGCAGTAAATGATTAGATTTATCCATCTTGCAGATGTACATTTAGGAGCGGTCCCGGACCGGGGCTGCCCCTGGAGCCATGGGCGGGAGGAAGAAATCTGGGAAACATTCCGCCGGGTCATTGCATCGATAAGCAGAGATCCGGTGGATTTGTTGTTTATAGCAGGAGATCTTTTCCACCGGCAGCCCCTTTTAAGAGAATTGAAAGAAGTAAATTATCTGTTTTCCACCATACCGGAAACCAGAGTGTTTCTTATGGCGGGAAACCATGATTATATAAAGAAAGATTCTTTTTACAGAAATTTCCAGTGGGAGCCCAATGTGACGTTTTTCCGGGAAGAGACGCGCTCCTGCGTCAGGATACCGGAACTGAATACCTTTGTGTACGGAATGAGCTATCACCGCCAGGAGATCCGTGAGGCGCTGTATGACAACTGGAAGCCTGAGGATGAGCCGGGGTTTCATGTTCTTCTGGCCCATGGCGGAGATGAAAACCATATTCCCATAGACGCAAAGCGGCTTGCGGCATCCGGATTCACCTATCTTGCCCTGGGGCATATCCACAAACCTCAGGCGGTGCTTCGGGGAAGAGCTGTATATCCGGGCGCTCTGGAGCCTATTGACAGGAATGATCTGGGAAGACACGGGTATATAGAGGGAGGATATGAACAGGGAAAAATGCGGCTGAAATTCATTCCTTTTGCCAGCCGCAGCTATCAGAATCTGGTGCTTGCTCTGAATGAGAATTCCACTCAGTATTCCACAGAGGAGATGCTGAAAAGCGAAATCCTCCGCCGGGGAGGAAAAAATATTTACCGGGTGATCCTTCAGGGAGGACGGGCGCCGGAATTTGTCCCGCTGACAGAACGTCTTAAAAGGCTGGGAAATATTGTGGAGGTGCTGGACGAGTCGGCGCCTGCTTATGATCTGGAAGAATTATACAGACGGTACAGCGGCACGCTTATCGGCGATTACATCGGATACTTCAGAGGCAGAAAAATTTCTGTGGTGGAGGAGAAGGCGCTGTATCACGGCCTGCAGGCTTTGCTGGAAACAAGCATATTGAATCGGTGACGGGAAGAAATATGATAATCAAACGTGTTGCAATTAAGAATTTTGGGAAGATCCATAATAAATCCATGGAATTTTCGCCGGGAATAAACGTACTTTACGGGGAAAATGAAAGCGGGAAAACAACGACCCATGTCTTTGTGAAAAGCATGCTTTACGGAATACAGAGGCAGAGAGGGCGTGCCGCCCGGAAAGACGCCTATACGATCTATCTTCCGTGGGAGAATCCGGCTGTGTACGGCGGAATCCTCTGGTTTGAAAACGGAGGAAAGAATTTCCGGCTTTCAAGGAACTTTTATAAGGAAAACCAGGAGTGCCGGCTGCTTTGTGAGGATGACGGGGAGGTTCTGGAAAGCGGGCAGGATGATCTGGAGGCGGTGCTGGGAGGCGTCAGCGAAACAGTTTATGAAAACACGGTTTCCATTGCTCAGCTAAAAAGCACCACAGGAGTAGAGCTGGTGCGGGAAGTGCAGAACTATATGGCCAGCTATCAGAAGGCCGGGGACAGCTCGGTGGATCTGGGGCGTACCATGCAGATCCTGAAAATGACGCGAAAGGGTTTTCAGGTACAGGCAGACCGGAGGAAAAAAGAAAATCAGCAGGAAAAAGAAAAAATTGCTTCTAATATAGAATACCTGCAGAAGGAAATAGAGGAGCTTATGGACCAGGACTCCCAGATAGAAAGCCAGGAGACGGCTCTCTATACCGGAGAAGAAGAGAATGGAGGAAGAATCCTGGATGAGAAGATACACAATCTCCAGAGCAGAAAGAATACCTGGAATATGATCGGAATTCTGTGCTGCGCCGCAGGAGTGGCCGGGGCGGCGGTTACAGGACTGCTCCTTCATCGTCTTTCTTTCTTCTGCCTGATACCTCTTGCCATAGGACTGGCGGCTTTGCTGGCAGTGACCGGCCTGAAAAGGCGTACGGAAGAGGAACTGGAAAAAAGAAAAAGGCAGAAAAGCCGCTGGTCGGCAAAGCAGGAGAAACTGCAGTGGAACCGAGAGAAGCTGGAAGAAACAAAAAAAGAAAAAAATACGGCTCTGTCGAATCTGATATCGGAATACCAGGAGGCAGAGGAGCATGTATATCTTCCCCTGGCGGAAGAACTGGAAATCGAGTCCCTGAACCTTGCCATGAAAACCATTGAAAAGCTGTCCAGGGATATTCACCGGCAGGTAGGCGGAAGGCTGCGCAGAAGAACGTCCCAGATCCTCAGCGAGATCACGGGAGGAAAATACGCCGATGTTCTTATGGACGCCGATCTCCGCATGACGGTAAACACAGAAGGCCGTACAGTGTCTCTGGATCATTTGAGCAGGGGAACGGTAGAGCAGGTTTATTTTGCCCTTCGTATGGCGGCAGGAGAGCTCCTCTGCGGAGAAGAGAAGTTTCCGGTGATCCTGGACGAAGTGTTCGGAATGTATGATGAGGAACGTCTTGCAGCGGTGCTTTCCTGGCTGGCGGGAGAAAAAAGACAGGTGATCATCTGTAGCTGCCAGCAGAGAGAAATGGAAATTATGGAAAAGCTGGGAATTCCCTTTCAGAAAGTAGTTTTATAGAACGAAAAAAGAATGTTTAAGAGAAACGCCGTAAGAACGGAAATCTCATAAACATTCTTTTTTTGCAAAAATATTTATTTATTATAGCGAGCCATGTAATTATTTACGCAGTTCTTGATCCTGTCAACCGGGTTCAGCAGATGGCTGACGGACAGATCGTGATTCAGAGTGTCGATGATCAGGGCGATGTATTTGCTCATGTCGCAGTTGATATAATAAGGCTTTTCCAGAAGCTCCGGTGTCTGGTATACCAGGTTGGTGGTAAGCACCTTGTCAAACACTCCTCTGCTGTAAGCGTCGTCGAATTTCTCAAGGCCGTCTGTAAAAAGACCGAAGGTAGAGCAGATATAAATCCTTCCCGCTCCGCGTTTTTTCAGAAGGGCCGCTGTCTCGATCACCGTATTTCCGGAGGAGATCATATCGTCAATAAGGATCATGTCCTTGCCTTCCAGTTTAGGTCCAAGGAATTCGTAGGCTGCGATAGGATGACGTCCGTTTACCCGTCTGGAATAATCCAGACGCTTGTAATACATACCCATATCCACGCCCAGGATATTTGCCAGATAGATGGCGCGTCCCATGCTTCCTTCATCTGGGCTGATGATCATAAAATGCTCATTGTCAATGCGCAGTCCGTCTTCATGGTTCAAAAGCGCTTTGATAAACTGATAAGAAGGCTGGACAGTTTCAAAGCCATGGAGAGGTGTTGCGTTCTGCACCCGGGCGTCGTGAGCGTCGAAAGTGATGATGTTCTCCACTCCCATGCTGGTAAGTTCCTGCAGGGCTGTGGCACAGTCCAGAGATTCACGGCCTACGCGCTTGCTCTGGCGGCTTTCATACAGATAAGGCATAATGACATTGACGCGGCGGGCTTTGCCGCCGATAGCGCCGATCACACGCTTGAGATCCTGAAAATGATCGTCCGGAGACATCAGATTCGTAAAACCGCTGATGCGGTAAGTAAGGCTGTAATTGCATACATCTACCATCAGGTAAATATCATCCCCCCGTACGGACTCCGTCACTACGGACTTTCCTTCTCCGGATCCGAAACGGGGATTCTGAACTCCGACGATGAAGGAATCCCTCTGATATCCGTCAAAAGCAAAAGAATCCATTTCCCGGTGATTGCGTTCGTTTCTCCATTGTACAAGCCAGTCGTTGACCTTGGCTCCCAGTGTCTGACAGCTTTCCAGGGGAATCAGCCCCAGCCGTCCTACGGGAAGAGTTGTCAGATCCTTGGTTCGTAACTGTGCCATGCTTTATTTTCCTCCTAAAAATATTTTCTGTATACGGATGTCCTTTCCGATCAGCTTCAGCATCTGAAAATTGCTGGCAATCCGGGAGAATGTCCTCTCCGAATAGGTCGCCGAGAAATCCTCAAGCTTCAGATTTGTGGAAATGACAGTGGATTTGCGCCGCGTAAGGCGCTCGTTGATACAAAAAAACAATTCTGATGACACAAAGCTGTTGGTAAGCTCTGTTCCCAGATCATCAATGATCAAAAGATCACAGTCGTAAACAAAATCTTCATCCGTGTCAGTTTCGGATTTTCGTGAAAACGCAGTGTGCGCCAGCCTGTCAAAAAGATCGTAGGCGGAAAAATACAGCACACAGTGCGCGGTTTTCAAAAGCTCGTGGGCGATACAGTGCGAAAGAAAGGTCTTGCCCACGCCGGTACTGCCGTAGAGAAAAAGATTCTGGAACCGGGTGTCAAAATCCCGGACAAAATTCCAGGCAGCGTCATAGGCATGCCTGGCCGTTTCACGGGCGCTGAGCCCCGTCGCCTCATTTTTTATTGTATCAGAATACCAATCAAAAGAAAAGTGTTCAAAATTCTCTTTTTCCAGAATTTCCCGGATGTTGGACTGGGTGTATAAAAGCTCGATCTCCGCCTTTTTAAAGCAGGAGCATTTTTTATTCCCGATATAGCCGGTATCCTGGCAGAGGGGACAGATGTAATGCGGTTCCAGATAATCGTCAGGAAAGCCGTTTCCCTGCAGAAGAGCCCGGCGTTCGTCAGCCAGAGCAGCCACCTCTTTTTTCAGATCCGCCACGGAACCCGTACCGTTCTGGAGAAGAGAGCGCGCCCGCTGCGCGCTTAAGGAAGCCACCTCCCGGTCGATCTCCGCCAGACGGGGGATCTTCCGGAAAGCCTCCTGCCTGCGCTGTTCCAGTTCGCGGCGTACCTGAGCCTGTCTGCGGCTGTATTCTCTCATTATGATATCATACTGAAAATTCTGTAAAGCCACGATGTATCTCCTTTTACTGGTTCAGCAGCCGTTTTTCATACTCGTCAAAATCATATTCCCGCTGCTGGAAATTATTAAAGCGGTTATTGGGAGAAGGCGTCTGTTTTTGAGGCTTCTTCTCCTGGCGGCGTTTCTTGTGTTCGGCGTCAAGAGCGCGGACATCCTCCAGACTTGTTACCTGCTTTTTCTTCCAGCCTTCCAGTATCTTATCGGTATACTGAAAGCTGGCCTGTCCGGTCTGCAGAACTGTCCTGCTGCAGGCCTCCTGGATGATCTCCATGGAAAAGCCGTATGTTTTCAGCCAGGTATCCATCAGCGTGATCTCTGTTTCCACAGGACTGCGGTTGGTTATGCCTAAGGCCTTCAGGATCGTATAGTATTCCCGGCTGTACCGCGCGTTGGCTTTTTTGGCGTCGGATACGGAAGATATGCCTTCTCCGGCCCAGGCAAGGGCGACGGTCTCGATATAACGGATGCTTTTATGACTGCGGCTTACGCAGTATTCGATCAGGTATTCGATAAGATCTGTGGAAAATCCAAGCCCGTCATAGAAAAACAGGATTTTCTGTATTTCTGTGGGGGATAAGGTTTTTCCCAGATATTGTTCCGCAATATAAAGAAGCTGGATCATATCCTCGTTCTGCTTCAGTTCCTTCACCCTGTCGGGGGTAAGGGAGAAAGAACGGGGAGCGGCCTTCGGCTCTGCGGCAGCCGTTTCGGAAACAGCTTTCTCTTCCGGGGAAGTTTTTTTCTTCGGTTCCAGAATGGTGATGCCGCTTAAAACCTTGTCTTCTGTAAACTCCAGAGTAAGAAGCTCCTGACGGGACCAGTATTTAAGGCCGCGCAGGATATCGCGTTCCGTACAGAGAAGGCGGTCGGCCATTTCTTCCAGACTGAAAGAAACCGGAGAATTGGAAAGTGTTCGCAGAAGGTAAATATATACTTTTACGAATTCTCCATTTGCCTCCGGCATATAGTCATCGATAAATATATTTGATAAAAGTGTAGCCTCCTGCCAGGAGGGATTTCTGAGTGTGATCATACCCATACTTCATCGCTCGCTTTCTGAAATTACACGGCGCGGAGCGTGCTGCCCCTCGTACACTAACGCTAGTATAGCATAAGATTTTTCAAATGAGAATAGGCTATTTTTTACGGAATTCTTTCCACATAGATATGTGGAAAATGTGGATAATGTGGATAATAAAAAGAAAACAGAATTATGCGCAACCGCGCAAAACAGCGGAAATTGTTATAAATCCGTGAAATATCAGTAAAAACGCTGTGGGATTATGTCGAGCGGCGCAGACAAAAAAATCCACATGTCATGCGCAAAAAAGAATGTGCATAAACATGTGGATAATGTGGATAACTATTTTCCGAGAAGCTGTTCTCCAATATTTACAACGTCTCCGGCGCCCATAGTTATCAACAGGTCACCCTGTGTACAATTTTCCAGTAAAAAATTTTCGATTTCATCAAAAGTAGGGAAATATTCGCAGGGAGTTCCCAGAGCGGCGATCTTTTTCTGCAGATCTTCCGAAGAAATTCCCAGCGTATCCGTTTCCCTGGCCGCGTAAATATCCGCAAGGACCACATGATCCGCCAGAGACAAGGCGTCGGCAAATTCCGGCATAAGAGCCTTGGTACGGGTATATGTATGAGGCTGGAACACGCACCATATTTTCTTGTGGGGATAATTTTGGGCAGCATGGAGAGTCGCCCGGATTTCCGTGGGATGGTGCGCGTAATCGTCAATAATGGTAACACCTGCCACAGTTCCTTTGTACTGGAACCGGCGGTCCGTACCGGTAAAGCTTTCCAGTCCCCTGGAGATCACTTCCCAGGAAAGATCAAGGACGCGTCCGGCGGCAATGGAAGCAAGGGCGTTGGACACATTGTGGATCCCCGGTACCTTCAGAGCGCAGACGCCCAGAGAAGAGCCCTGGTAATTTATGGTAAAGGAAGCGTGTCCATACTGGTCATAGGTGATATTGGAGGCCGTGTAATCGGCACTGCCTGTAAGACTGTAGGTGATCACCCGGCAGGGAAGACCTTCTATAATAGAGCGGTATTCCGGCGTGTCGGCATTAATGATCAGCGTACCGTCTTCGGGAAGAAGCTGGGCAAATTTCCGGAATGAACGGCGGATATCCTCGATATCCTTAAAGAAATCAAGATGATCTGCGTCTATATTCAGGATAATGCCCATGGTTGGGAAAAAACTTAAAAAGCTGTTGGTATATTCGCAGGCTTCCGTGAGGAAAACCTCGGAATTTCCCACCCGGATATTTCCTCCGATGGCAGGAAGGATCCCTCCTACGCTGATCGTAGGATCGCATTCCCCCTTCAGAAGGATATGAGAGATCATGGAGGTTGTGGTTGTCTTTCCATGTGTTCCCGCTACTGCTATGGAAGTATGGTAGTTGCGCATGATCTGCCCCAGAAGTTCCGCCCTTGTAAGCATGGGAAGCCCTTTTTCCTTTGCGCAGGCAAATTCAGGATTGTCCGGATGAATGGCCGCGGTGTACACCACTGCCTGAACAGAATCGCTGATATTGGAAGCACGCTGTCCATAATAGATTTTGGCGCCTCTTTTCTCAAGAGTGTCTGTCAGAGGACTTTCTTTGGAGTCGGAACCGGAGATCTGAAATCCCTCTTCCAGAAGGATTTCGGCCAGACCGCTCATACTGATGCCGCCGATTCCGATAAAGTGAACAGCGATAGGTTTGTGAAAATCTATTTGATACATGTTGAGAATCTCCTTAGTTTTTTATTTTGTTTTGCTGAAAACTGTTCATATTTACTATATGCTTTGCGGCAGATATATAAAAGATATATAAATATGTAGGCATTATTATTATACCTCCATCGGGCTAAAATGAAAAGGGCAATATGTTGTGGATGAAATATATAATACGCACAAAAACTTGTATGTATTTTATGGTTTTATATGCAAAATATATAATAAAAAAGAGGAAAATAAATCCTGTCTGCTTAAAATATGTGCAATAACGATATAAAAAAGTGAAATTTAAGCAAATTTATTATAAAAAATGTTCACTATTCTGGTAAAGTATGTTATAATCAAAAATCATATCCCATTATCAGCCGTTTTTTCACCGGCAATGGGAAAATGCTTGAAAAGTATAACATACAAGGGGTGAGTGCAAGATGATCAAGAAAGAAATGATTGCCATGCTTCTTGCAGGCGGTCAAGGCAGCAGACTTGGTGTGTTGACAGAGAAGGTTGCAAAACCGGCTGTCGCTTTTGGCGGGAAATACCGTATTATTGATTTCCCCCTAAGCAACTGTATTAACTCCGGCATAGATACAGTAGGCGTCCTGACGCAGTACCAGCCTTTGCGCTTAAATACGCATATCGGCATCGGTATCCCGTGGGATCTGGACCGGAACGAGGGCGGAGTCACAGTTCTCCCTCCTTATGAAAAAAGCACGAACAGCGAATGGTATACCGGAACAGCCAATGCGATCTTCCAGAATCTGGATTATATGGAACAGTATCATCCTGACTATGTTCTGATTCTGTCAGGAGATCATATCTATAAGATGGATTACGAAGTGATGCTGGACTTCCACAAGGCGAATAAGGCGGATATCACCATTGCATGTATGCCGGTTCCCATTGAGGAGGCAAGCCGTTTCGGTATTATGGTAACAGACGAGACGGGGCGTATCACAGAGTTTGAGGAAAAACCGGAAAAGCCCAGCAGCAACCTTGCGTCCATGGGAATTTATATTTTCAACTGGCAGGTGCTTAAAGACGCTCTGGTGGCTCTGAAAAACCAGACGAACTGTGATTTCGGAAAACATATCCTTCCGTACTGCAAAGAGCGGGGACAGAGGCTGTTTGCCTATGAGTACAACGGCTACTGGAAAGATGTGGGAACCCTTGGCTCTTATTGGGAAGCGAATATGGAGCTGATCGATATTATCCCGGAATTCAATCTGTACGAGGAGTTCTGGAAGATCTATACAAAAGGAGACATTATCCCTCCCCAGTATGTCTCGGCGGACGCGGTGACGGACAGATGTCTGATCGGCGAAGGAGCGGAAATCTACGGCGAGGTGCATCATTCGATCATAGGCCCCAATGTGGTGATCGGGAAAGACTGCGTGATACGGGATTCAATCATTATGCGCAATTCCGCCGTAGGCGAAGGCACTGTCATGGATAAATCCATTGTGGCGGAAGATGTTGTTATCGGAAAAAACGTAGTTCTGGGCTGCGGAGAAGAGGCGCCTAATGTGCTGAAGCCGGCGGTATATTCTTTCGGTATTGCCACCGTGGGAGAGAAAAGCTATATTCCGGACGGCGTCCGGATCGGAAAAAATACAGCCATATCCGGCATTACAAAGCCGGAGGACTATCCGGAAGGCAGGCTGGAAAGCGGACGGGTAATAAAGGCGAAGGACGGTGATAAGGCATGAGAGCGCTTGGGATCATTCTTGCAGGCGGAAACAACAACCGGATGAGGGAACTGTCGAATAAGAGAGCCATTGCGGCCATGCCGGTAGCCGGAAGCTACAGGGCCATTGATTTTGCCCTCAGCAATATGGCGAATTCCCATATCCAGAAAGTGGCGGTGCTTACCCAGTATAACGCCCGGTCGCTGAACGAACATCTGAGTTCCTCAAAATGGTGGGATTTCGGAAGAAAGCAGGGCGGTCTGTATGTGTTTACACCGACGATCACCAAGGAAAACAGCCTGTGGTATCAGGGTACGGCAGACGCGATCTATCAGAATATCTCTTTTTTAAAAAACAGCCATGAGCCTTATGTGGTGATCGCCTCGGGAGACGGCATCTACAAAATGGATTACAATAAGGTTCTGGAATTTCATATTGCCAAGAGAGCGGATATCACCGTGGTCTGCACCACCTGCAGGGATCAGTCGGAAGTGGAGCGGTTCGGCGTGCTCAGAATGAACGATGACTGCCGGATCGAGGAATTTGAGGAAAAGCCCATCGTATCCTCCTACAACACAGTATCCACCGGGATTTATGTGGTGCGCAGGCGGCAGTTGATCGAACTGATAGAAAGAGCGGCCCAGGAGGGCAGAAATGATTTTGTCAACGATATTCTGATCCGTTATAAGAATCTGAAACGGATCTATGGCTATAAAATAGATTCCTACTGGAGCAACATCTCTACTGCGGAATCTTATTACCGGACGAACATGGATTTCCTGAAACCGGAAATAAGAAATTATTTCTTCAAACAGGAGCCTTTTATTAAAAC
>DWVA01000147.1 GCA_019120475.1 Candidatus Blautia intestinipullorum
GAAGTAATCAGCGAAATTGTTTTTAACACCTCTATGACAGGATATCTGGAAGTTATGACGGACCCGTCCTACGCAGGACAGGCTGTGTGCATGACATATCCTCTCATAGGAAATTATGGAATCTGTTATGAGGATCAGGAGTCCAGGAAACCATGGGTGGACGGATTTATTGTCCGTGAATTATCCCGGGTGCCAAGCAACTTCAGAAGCGTAGACACTATTCAGCATTTTCTTGAAAAACATGATATACCAGGGATCGCAGGCATTGACACAAGAGCCCTGACAAAAATTCTCCGTGAAAAAGGTACCATGAACGGTATGATCACAGTCAATGAAAATTATGATTTAGATGCAATTATCCCCCGTTTAAAAGAGTATACAACTGGAAAAGTAGTAGAAAAGGTTACCTGCCGTGAGAAGGATCTGCTGAAAGGAGCAGGTCCGAAAGTGGCTTTGATGGATTTTGGCGCAAAGAGAAATATCGCCCGTTCTCTGAACAAAAGAGGATGCCAGGTGACGATTTATCCTGCACTGACCACGGCGGAAGAGATCCTGAAAGACAATCCTGACGGGATCATGCTCAGCAACGGCCCCGGAGATCCAAAAGAATGCACTTCCATTATAAAGGAGATCCGCAAACTGTATGAGTCGGATGTGCCGATTTTTGCGATCTGCCTCGGACATCAGCTTATGGCGCTGGCGGCAGGCGGGGATACTCATAAAATGAAGTACGGACACAGAGGCGGCAATCATCCGGTGAAAGACCTTTCCACTGGAAGAGTTTATATCTCTTCCCAGAACCATGGCTATGTGGTGGATGCGGAGGAACTGGAGAAGAAGCATATTGCCAGGCCGGCTTTTGTCAACGTCAACGACGGAACCAACGAGGGTATGGTCTATGAGGGCAAAAATATTTTCACTGTGCAGTTCCATCCGGAAGCATGCCCTGGACCGCAGGATTCCGGATATCTGTTTGACCGCTTTATGGAAATGATGGGAGGAAACGACAATGCCGAGAAATAAAGAGATAAAAAAAGTCCTTGTGATCGGTTCCGGTCCGATTGTCATTGGACAGGCCGCGGAATTCGACTATGCAGGAACACAGGCCTGCCGTTCCCTGAAAGAGGAAGGCATTGAAGTAGTGCTGCTGAACTCCAATCCCGCCACTATTATGACAGATAAGGATATTGCGGACAGAGTTTATATTGAGCCGCTGACTGTAGAGGTTGTGGAACAACTGATCCTGAAGGAAAAACCGGACAGCGTGCTGCCGACGCTGGGAGGTCAGGCCGGACTGAATCTTGCTATGGAGCTGGAAGAAAAAGGCTTCCTGAAAGAACATCATGTACGTCTGATCGGTACGACTGCGGAGACCATCCGTAAGGCGGAGGACCGTCAGGAATTCAAAGATACCATGGAAAAGATCGGCGAACCGGTTGCGGCTTCCAAGGTAGTCACTACGGTGGAGGATGGACTTGCCTTTACAAAGACCATAGGTTATCCGGTGGTCCTCCGTCCTGCCTATACTCTTGGAGGAAGCGGCGGCGGTATCGCCAACAACGAATATGAGCTGAGAGAGATTCTGGAAAACGGCCTTCGTCTTTCCAGAGTGGGTGAGGTGCTTGTAGAGCGCTGCATCGCCGGATGGAAGGAAATCGAGTATGAGGTAATGCGGGACAGTGCAGGCAACTGTATTACTGTCTGCAATATGGAGAATATCGACCCGGTAGGCGTTCATACAGGAGACTCCATTGTAGTGGCGCCTTCCCAGACGCTTGGAGACAAAGAATACCAGATGCTCCGTACCTCAGCGCTGAATATCATCACAGAGCTTGGAATCACTGGAGGATGCAACGTGCAGTATGCGCTCCATCCGGACAGTTTTGAATACTGCGTGATCGAGGTAAATCCCCGTGTAAGCCGTTCTTCTGCTCTTGCCAGCAAGGCAACAGGATATCCTATCGCCAAGGTGGCTGCAAAGATCGCTCTTGGCTATACGCTGGATGAGATCCCCAACGCCATTACAGGCAAAACCTATGCAAGCTTTGAGCCCATGCTCGACTACTGCGTGGTAAAAATCCCGCGTCTGCCTTTCGACAAATTTATCACAGCCAAACGTACGCTGACCACACAGATGAAGGCTACCGGCGAGGTCATGAGTATCTGCAGCAATTTCGAGGGAGCGCTTATGAAGGCGATCCGTTCTCTGGAGCAGCATGTGGACAGCCTTATGTCTTATGATTTTACAGGGCTTGACGAGGATGAGCTGATCGAAGAGCTGGCGGTAGTGGACGACCGCCGTATCTGGAAGATCGCGGAAGCTGTACGAAGAGATATTTCCAGAGAATATATCCACCGTATTACAAAAATCGACCGCTGGTTTATTGATAAGATCGCCGTTCTTGTGGAGATGGAGCAGGCTCTGAAGACACAGCCGCTGACAGGAGAACTTCTTCTGGAAGCGAAGCGCATGGAATTTCCGGATTATGTGATCGGTCAGCTCTGCGGACGTACAGAAGAAGAGATCAAGGCGCTCAGAGCAGGCTATAAGATCCGGGCCGCATATAAAATGGTAGATACCTGCGCGGCAGAGTTTGCGGCAGCCACCCCGTATTACTATTCTGTATACGGCGGCCCGGATACGGAAAATGAGGCTGTGGCGACAAAAGATAAAAAGAAAGTACTTGTTCTTGGTTCCGGACCTATCCGTATCGGACAGGGAATCGAGTTTGACTTCTGTTCCGTACACTGTACCTGGGCTTTCGCAAAGGAAGGATATGAGACGATCATCATCAACAATAATCCGGAGACAGTCAGCACAGACTTTGACATTGCGGATAAGCTGTACTTTGAGCCCCTGACTCCGGAAGACGTGGAAAATATCGTCAATATCGAAAAGCCTGACGGAGCGGTCGTTCAGTTCGGCGGACAGACAGCCATCAAACTGACAGAAGCCCTGATGAAAATGGGTGTGAAGATCATGGGTACTTCTGCGGAGAATGTAGACGCCGCAGAGGACAGAGAACTTTTCGACGGAATTCTGGAACAGTGCGGAATCCCCCGTCCGAAAGGACATACCGTATTTACTGCGGAGGAGGCGAAAAAAGCGGCCAACGAACTGGGTTATCCGGTTCTGGTGCGTCCTTCCTATGTACTTGGCGGCCAGGGCATGAGAATTGCGGTAAGCGACGAGGACGTAGAGGAATATATCGGTATTATCAATCAGATCGCCCAGGAACACCCCATTCTGGTAGATAAATATCTGATGGGAAAAGAAATCGAAGTAGACGCAGTCTGCGACGGGGAGGACATCCTGATCCCGGGAATCATGGAACATATCGAGAGAGCCGGCATCCACTCAGGAGACAGTATTTCCGTATATCCTGCCAGAACCATCAGCGAGGGAGCAAAAGAGACGATCGCGGAATATACCCGCCGTCTGGCGAAGGCTCTTCATGTGGTCGGCATGATCAATATACAGTTTATTGTCTGCGGAGAGGAAGTTTATGTGATCGAGGTAAACCCGCGTTCCAGCCGTACTGTTCCCTATATCAGCAAGGTGACGGGAATCCCTATTGTTCCGCTGGCGACAAAAGTGATTCTTGGATATAAGCTGAAAGAATTGGGCTATACCCCGGGACTTCAGCCGGAAGCGAAACATATTGCGATCAAGATGCCTGTGTTCTCCTTTGAGAAGATCCGGGGCGCGGATATCAGCCTGGGACCGGAGATGAAATCCACAGGAGAATGTCTCGGCATTGCGGAAACCTTTAACGAGGCTCTTTATAAGGCGTTCCTGGGAGCGGGGATTCGCCTTCCGAAATACCGCAACATGATCATCACTGTAAAGGACGAGGATCAGCAGGAGGTAGTGCCTATCGCCAGGAGGTTTGCCGCCCTGGGATACCGTATTTATGCGACAAGGGGAACCGCCCGTGTTCTGAAGGAAAACGGCATCAAAGCAATCCGTACCAATAAGCTGGAGCAGCCGGCGCCGAACCTGATGGATCTGATTCTGGGACATAAGATCGACGTGGTGATCGACACGCCGCCTCAGGGTGTGGAACATCAGAAGGACGGTTTTGTGATCAGAAGAAACGCTATTGAAACAGGAGTCAATGTTCTGACCAGTCTGGATACGGCGGAGGCGCTTGTTACCAGCCTTGAAAATACAGATCTGAACCATCTGACCCTGATCGATATTGCGACCATTGCGGACAGATAAACATAAAATAAAAATATTCTCTGAAAGGCGCATATAGGAGCTGCAAAGAGACGGAAGACCGGAGGAAAGTAAAATCCTCCGGTTTCCTGTTTTCTTTCGGATTTTTCGCGGCGGAATAAGGCGGAAGATGGTTTACGGACAGGCAAATCTGTAATATACTTATAGAAACCGGAGTATGCAAAAAATCAAGACTCCGGAGAAAACGCAGCGCCGCTGTACAGAACGCCTGTACATTAGTGCGGAAGAAAGGAAAAGAATATGAATATTGTGGAATTTATAAAAGCCGTGTTCCTGGGAATTGTGGAAGGGATCACGGAATGGCTTCCCATCAGCAGCACCGGACATATGATCCTGGTGGATGAATTCATCAAGCTGGATGTGACGCCGGAATTTAAGGAATTTTTTCTTGTGGTGATACAGCTTGGGGCGATCCTGGCGGTAGTGGTCCTATACTGGAGCAAACTGTGGCCGTTTTATATACGGGAGATCCCGAAGAAGAAACAGGCGGCGATCCGTTCGCAGGGAGCGGTATCCCGGTGGGTGCTGACTTTTGTGGAAAAATACTGCGACAAGGAAAAGTGGATCCTCTGGTTTAAGATTCTGGTGGCCTGTATACCAACTATCGTGATCGCGCTGCCTTTCAATGATGTGATCGAGGAAAAGTTCAATAACTATGTGGTGGTCGCTATTGCGCTGATCGTTTACGGCGTGATCTTCATTATTATTGAAAATTATAACAAAAAGAGACGTCCTGTCTGTACTTCGCTGGAGGATATGAGCTTTAAGACCGCGTTCCTGATCGGAATTTTCCAGGTGCTGTCGGTGATCCCGGGAACCTCCCGTTCCGGTTCCACCATCATAGGAGGAATCCTTGTGGGAACTTCCAGGACAGTAGCGGCGGAGTTTACCTTCTTTCTGGCGATCCCGGTCATGTTCGGAGCCAGCCTGTTAAAACTTGTAAAATTCGGATTTGCGTTTACCGGAACAGAAGTCGTGATTCTGGTCACCGGTGTTGTGGTGGCTTTTGTAGTTTCGATCCTGGCGATCAAGTTCCTGATGGGTTACATCAAGAAACATGATTTCAAGGCCTTTGGATGGTACAGAATCATACTTGGCGTGCTGGTGCTGGGATATTTTATTGGAAAAAACGTCCTTATGGCGTAGAGAAAGATGGACGGAAAACGTCGGTAAAAAATGAAAAAGCAGGAAGGAAGGTGCTTTATGGGCAAATATATTATGGCGATGGATCAGGGAACTACAAGCTCCCGGTGTATTCTTTTTGACAAGGCAGGGAATATCTGCAGTGTGGCGCAGAAGGAATTTGCCCAGTATTATCCGCATCCCGGATGGGTTGAGCACGATCCCCATGAAATATGGTCCTCTCAGATGGCAGTTGCCATTGAAGCTATGGGAAGGATCGGAGCGGACGCGGGAGATATTGCCGCGATCGGCATTACCAATCAGAGAGAGACGACCATTGTCTGGGATAAAAGAACCGGAAACCCCATCTATCCGGCAATCGTATGGCAGTGCCGCCGTACAGCCGGTATGGTGGAAGAACTGAAAAAAGACGGTTTCGCAGACAGGATCCGTGAAAAAACAGGACTCATACCGGACGCCTATTTTTCGGCGACAAAAATAAAATGGATCCTTGACTATGTGCATGGCGCCCGTGAAGCGGCAGAAAGAGGAGAGCTTCTGTTTGGAACGGTAGATACCTGGCTGATCTGGAAGCTGACGAAAGGTCAGGTCCATGTTACAGATTACACCAATGCGTCCCGTACAATGTTGTTTGACATTTACAAAAAACAATGGGATAATGAAATCCTGGAAAGATTCGGAATTCCTGCGTCCATGCTTCCGGAAGTGAAGCCCAGCAGCAGTATTTACGGATATACAAACGAAAACCTCATAGGAGGCCGTATTCCCATATCCGGAGCGGCGGGAGACCAGCAGGCGGCATTGTTCGGCCAGTGCTGCTTTGCGCCGGGAGATGTAAAAAATACATATGGTACAGGCTGTTTTCTCCTGATGCATACAGGAGACCGGCCGGTGCGTTCCGGACATGGACTTCTTACGACAATTGCGGTGAATCCTGACGGTTCTCCGGGATATGCGCTGGAAGGAAGTGTGTTCGTGGCAGGCGCGGCGATCCAGTGGCTGCGGGATGAAATGCAGATTCTGCAGAATGCAGCGGAGTCTGAGATTTACTGCCTGTCCGTTCCGGATACAAACGGAGTATATGTGGTGCCTGCTTTTACAGGACTGGGCGCGCCCTACTGGGATCAGTACGCGAGAGGAGCGGTCGTAGGATTGACAAGAGGAGCGGGAAAAGCGCACCTGATCCGCGCGACGGTGGAATCTTTGGCTTACCAGGTATCTGATGTGATCCGCGCCATGGAAATGGATTCTGGAATGAAACTCAGTTCTCTCCGCGTAGACGGCGGGGCAAGCGCAAATAACTTTCTCATGCAGTTCCAGTCAGACATTCTGAACGCCCGTGTAGTCCGGCCAAGCTGTATCGAGACGACGGCACTGGGAGCGGCGTATCTTGCGGGACTGGCAGTAGGATTCTGGGAAAACGCCGGAGAGATCAGAAAGAATTGGAAGAAGGAACGGGAATTTCATCCTGAAATCACAGAAAAATACAGACAAAAACTTCTGAAAGGCTGGAAGAAAGCTGTTAAATGCACTTTCGACTGGGCGAAAGAAGAAATCGATTCCGAAGATGGAAATTGAGGATTTTTGCCAATATCCAAGTTGGATGATCATAGAACCTCTGACAAGCGGTTTTAGAAAGGAAGGTATGCGATAATGAAAAAAAGCAGAATATTTTTAATAGCAGCCGGTACGGCAATGGCTCTGACACTTGCCGGATGCGGCACGAAGGAAGAGGCACCTCAGGTAACGCCTACTCCTGTGCCTACGGCAACTCCTACGGCGGTTCCCGCGACAGTGACTCCTGCACCTACGGCGACGCCTGCCCCCAGGGTGATCGGCGTAAAAACTTCTCAGTCTAAATTTTTTTACCTTACAAATAATCTGGGAACAAATCTGAGAGAAATATATCTGAGGACTTCAGGGACAGAGGAATGGGGCAAAAATCTTATTCCATCAGAATCGATCATACAGGATAACGAGCAGGTGCAGATGTACTATTCATCCGGATCTTCCGCAATGGAAAGCGGTTCTTCAGAAGAATCTTCCGGAGATACAGGTTCTTCGGATTCTTCCCTTTATGACATGAAGGTTGTTACGGCCGATGGGAATACTTATGAGATTTACAGCATAGAAACAGGCGATATGGAAAAGGCGACTCTGACTATGGATGAAGACAGCGGTGTGGCATATCTGCGCTATATGAGTCTGTCTTCCAACAGCGAGATGGATACAAGGGAAAATTCCCAGCAGACCGGGTATGGCGAGGATTCCGGGGATTCCTATGGTTATACGGAAGAGTATTACGACAGTACCCAGGATGATTCCTACGATGACAGTTCCGATGATTCCTATGATGACAGTACGGACGATTCCTATGATGACAGTACAGATGGTTCTTATGATGATAGTTCCGACGGTTATTATGACGACAGTGGAGATGATTCTTCTGACGACGGCTCTGACGGCTATTACGATGACAGTTCCGATGATTCTTCCGATGCCAGCAGTTCTGACGGTTCTTATGATGACAGTTCTGATGGCTATTACGATGACGGTTCTGATGATTCTTATGTGGATGCCGGAGGAGATGACGGAGATTCCGGCTATGATGACGGGGCGGATTATGCTGATGACGATGAAGTCCCCTGGGATTACCAATAGAGAAAGTGAGAAGGCTGTCCTGCAGATTTTCTGCGGGGCAGCCTTTTTAACCGGATTTATGCTTTACAGGTGATCTGATGAGTATGCACAGCCATATGCTACACTGCTCACAGATACAGAAGCTCCCCTGTCCGGCTGGTATCATACCCGATCTGGCTTTGGAGGCTGGTGCGGAAGCCTTCGGAGCGGATGATATCCGCCAGAGCAGAGAAGCCGGGTCTGTCCAGAGATTCCTTTTCCATAACAAGGAACATGGGGATTTTTACAAGAGGACAGAAATCCAGCTGCCCGGACTGCAGAGCCACAGATTCTTCCCCCACAGCAGTGTCGGCTTTTCCGCAGATCACAGCGTCAGCAGTGGAAAGATCGGATACCAGTTCTCTTGCATAACCGTTGACTGAGGACGGGGAAATGCCGGATTTTTTCAGGCTTTCATCCAGAAAGATCCGGCTGGTGCTGCCTTTTTCGCGGTTCGCCAGGACTACGTCGGAGCGGGTAAGATCCTGTATACAGGACAGCCTTTTTTGATTCTCTTTTCTTATATAGAATCCGAGGTTGTATTCATAGAGATAAAAGGCGGCCAGAGAAATGCCCGGCGCAAGAGGCGGGATCTGTTCCGGCATAAGGGCGGCAGTGGCCGCGTGTACTTTTTTAAAGTAAAGAGAATACAGGCCGTTATAAGTATTCTGGTGGGAATGAAGCACAGGAAGTCCCTGAGGGTGAACAGACATCTCATTGATCAGAAGCTCCAGAGCCGGGGAAGACTGTCCGCTGATGATAAGACCGCTGGAATGCAGAAGGTAGTCTCTTTTCAGCAGGGAACTTTCCGGACGGAAATCAGGAAAAGAAACGGCGTCCCGGGATTCCGGTTCCGGCGCTGCGCTACTCCCTCTTAGATAATGCTCCAGCTGCTCCTCGCTGATCCGAAGCTGTTTTCCTATTTTGGAAGATTCCAGTTCTCCCCGTTTGATCAGTTCATAAACAGTTGTCTTTTTTATTTTCAGTCTGTCCGCTACTTCCTGAGCGGTGTACAGCTTATTCATCTATGCCGACCATAACGTTGGTTGCCTTGATAACGGCATAGGCGTCGGAACCTACTTCCAGTCCAAGTTCTTCCACCGCGGCGCAGGAAATAGTCGCCACAATAATATTTCCGCCGCCGATATCCAGGGTGACAATGGAGTTTACCGCTCCTTTGTTGATATTGATCACTTTTCCTTTTAACTGATTACGTGCGCTTAATTTCATGATTTTCTCCTTTTCTGTATGAATTTACTAAGGCCATGTACAGGGAAGCGTATTGTTCTTCTGTATAGGAGCGCTATGTTCTCTTTGTTTCCAATATAGCACAGGACAAAAAAATTGACAAGGCGGAACTGGTGATATAAAATAAATAAAACAGAACTAAAATAAATAAAAATAAACAAAACAAATAAATAAAACGAATGAAAAGGAGAGCGGATATGAAGAAAAAAATAGCAGCAGTTTTTCTGGCGGGAATGATGACAGCGGCTTTTACGGCAGAAAGCGCACAGGCGGCCGAGAAACCGGAAGGCGAGATTTATGTCTTTATTGCGGCAAGCCTGACCAATGCAATGGAAGAGATCCAGAAGAATTTTAATGAAGAGTATCCTGACGTGGAAATCCTATATAATGCGGACAGTTCCGGAACACTTCAGACTCAGATCGAAGAGGGTTCCAGATGCGACATTTTTTTCTCCGCAGCCACCAAACAGATGGACGAGCTGGTGGAAGAGGGACTGGCAAAAGAGGATTCAGTAGTTGATCTTCTTGAAAACAAAGTGGTTCTGATCAAGCCAAAGGACGGAGAGACAAAGGTGACCGGATTCGAGAATATTACAGATGCCGCCAACATCGCTCTGGCAGGAGAAGACGTACCGGTAGGCCAGTATGCCCGCGAGATCTTCAATAACCTTGGAATCATGAATGATGTGGAAGCTATGGAGATCAATGAAGGGAAAAATGTGACAGAGGTTCTTGCTGCGGTCAGTGAAGGAAGCAATGAGATTGGTGTTGTATATGCCACAGACGCGGCCTCCGTAGCGGATCAGGTGGAGATCATCGCAGAGGCTCCGGCTGATGCTCTCAAAACTCCGGTTCTTTATCCGGCAGGTCTTGTAGAGAACGCAGAAGCCTCAGAAGCAGAGAAAGAGGCCGCGGAAACTTTCTTTGAATATCTCCAGTCTGACGACGCTATGGCAGTATTTGAAGAATATGGATTTGCGCCGTACACGGCAGAGGAAGCAAAATGATGGAATTTCTGCAGGAGATAAACTGGTCGCCTCTTTGGATCTCTCTGAAAACAGGGGCGGCAGCTACAGTCATCGCCTTTTTCCTGGGAATTTTCTGCGCGAGAAAGATCATGAAGCTCCAGCCGGGAGCCAGAGCGGTGCTTGACGGGGTTCTTACAATGCCTCTGGTGCTGCCGCCTACTGTAGCGGGCTTTCTCCTTTTGATGCTTTTCAGCCTGAGGAGGCCTTTGGGAAGCTTTCTGATGGAAAACTTTGATTTTAAGATCGTTCAGACCTGGAAGGGCTGTGTGGTGGCCGCGGCGGTCATCGCTTTTCCTCTTATGTACCGGAACGCCCGGGCTGCCTTTGAGCAGGTGGATGTAAATCTGATCTATGCGGGACAGACGCTGGGGATGGGCGACGCACAGATATTCTGGAAGGTGATCGTGCCGACGGCGGCTCCGGGAATCGCTTCCGGCACTGTTCTTGCTTTTGCCAGAGCGATCGGAGAATATGGAGCCACCTCTATGCTGGCGGGAAATATTCTTGGAAAGACAAGGACAGTATCGGTGGCTATCGCGGCGGAAACAGCGGCGGGAAATTATGATGTGGCCGCTTTCTGGGTTATTGTGATCATTTTGATTTCCTTTGTGATCGTTACTCTGATCAATATTGTTTCCGGCCGTGGAATGAACAGCAGAAGGTGGATCTGATGGCAATAAGTATCAAAATAGAAAAAAAATTAAAGGGTTTTACCCTGAAAACGGAATTTGACAGCCGGACTTCATCTGTAGGGATACTTGGAGCGTCGGGAAGCGGCAAAAGCATGACGCTCCGCTGTATTGCCGGTATTGAGAAACCGGATAGAGGGAGAATCGTCATAAATGGAAAAACAGTGTTTGATTCTGAGAAGAAGATAGATCTGAGTCCCCAGGAGAGAAGGGTGGGATATCTTTTTCAGAATTACGCCCTTTTTCCGGCGATGACAGTGAAGGAAAACATCTGCTGCGGATTCCGGGGAAAAAAAACAGAAAGAGAAGAAAGAGTCCGGGATTTTATAAAAAGGTACCAGCTTGAGGGGCTGGGAAACCGTTATCCGTCCCAGCTTTCCGGAGGACAGCAGCAGAGAGTGGCTCTTGCCCGTATGATGATCGGAGAACCGGAGGCGATTCTTCTGGACGAACCCTTTTCAGCTCTGGACGGATATCTGAAAGACATTCTGCAGAAGGATATGCAGGAATTTCTTAAGGACTACAAAGGAGATATGCTGATGGTAACCCATAGCCGGGACGAGGCTTTCCGGTTCTGCCGGGAACTGATGCTCTTGAAGGAGGGAAAGACCCTGACTTTCGGGGAGACAAGAAAGATTTTTGAACAGCCAGGGATTCTGGAAGCGTCTAAACTGACCGGCTGCAAAAACAATTCCAGGATCGAAAGGCTGGGAGATCATCGTGTGTTTGCCCTGGACTGGGGCGTGGCGCTTAAGACCGCGCAGAAGGTGGAGCCGGATATGACGCATATTGCGATCAGAGGACACTGGATGCAGGGCGCCGAAGAAAAGGGAGAAAACTGTATCCCCTTTCAGGCGGCGGAATACGTGGAAACGACTTTTGAACACCAATATCTGGTTAAATGTCCGGGAGCAGGAGAAGGGGTGCTGTGGTGGATGCGCCCGAAAAGCGGATTTGGAGAAGCGCCGGACAAAAACCTTCCCTCCTATCTTTACCTGCCCCCTGAACATCTGATGCTTCTGAGATCATAGGAAATCAGCGCTGGTTTTTCGTATAGGTAACGTATCCGGCTACCAGCATGGCAAGTTTAAAGGTCAGAGCGTCTTCAAAGGTACGAAGATCAAGACCGAATTTTTTCTGGATCTTTTCAAAACGGTAGACAAGAGTGTTTCTGTGGACATAAAGCTGCCTGGAAGTCTCAGACAGGTTCAGGTTGTTTTCAAAAAAGGTCCGGATGATAGTAAGCGTTTCGCTGTCAACAGAATCCAGCGTTTCATCTCCGAAGATCTCCTGGATGAACATTTCGCAGAGAGACACCGGAAGATGATAGATCAGCCGGCCGATGCCAAGTCTCCGGTAGCTGAACACATTGCGTTCCGCATAAAAGATCTTTCCGATTTCCATGGCGGTGCAGGCCTCTTTGTAAGCGTTGGAAAGCTGCTTCAGATCCTCCGCGATATTGCTGTAAGAAACCCAGGCCTGGGTCATTGCCTCGGTTCCAAGCATATCTACCAGCATAAGGGCGATATTTTCCAGATCCTCCTCTGTCTCTGTAGAAGAAAGTTCCCGCACCACAATGATCCCGGAGTCATTGACAGAAGTAATAAAATCCTTTGTGCGGGCGGAGAAAATATTTTTTATAGTCGCCAGCGCGTGCTCGTCTTTTTGCTGGCGTGTTTCCACCAGGAATACCGCGCGGCTGGCCGAAGAGCTGATGCGGAGCTTTTTTGCCTGGTTGAAAGCGTCTACTTCCGTATAATTTCCCAGAAGAAGTTTTTGCATAAAAGTATTTTTGTCGTTTTTTTCCGCATAGGCGGATAAAAGGCTTTCTATCTGGTAGACGGCAAGTTCTCCGATGGTAGGAACGCTTTCCCCCGATCCCCAGACAATGAGAATATAGGCAAGATCGCCTTTTTCCTGTACTTTATAAAGGCAGCAGTCTGAGTTAGCCATACACAGGGCGGAACTGCCGAGAAAATCTTCCAGTCTGGAGGGGGAGGGAAGCTGTCTGGAGCAGGCGGAGCAGTAGACGGAGCCGTCTGCGTTCAGCAGGCAAAAGTCAAGCCCGCTGATTTTTGTCCAGTCGTCCAGACATTTCTGGAGAGTTCGTTGTATTGACATAGTGGTACCTCCTGTAAAAAAAGAAAACCCGGGGAAATGTTCCCCGGGTCTGAAATTTTTCTTAGTTTGTGATAACCAGTTCGGTATCTTTGTCGAAGAAGTGAGATTTCTCCATATCGAAATCAAATCTGATCGGATCGCCTGTCTTAGCTGTTGTATGCGGCTCGACACGGGCGGTTACCTGTGTGCCGTTAACGTCGAAGTACAGGAATACTTCCGCGCCCAGAAGCTCATAAACCTTAACAGTAGAAGACATAGCGCCGTTAGGAGTATCTGTTACATCCTCCGGACGGATACCAAGAACAACGGTCTTTCCGATATATCCGCCGTCTTTCAGGGCTTTTGCTTTTGATTCCGGAATAACAACTTCATCAGAACCAATCTGAGCAACCAGATTTCCGCCTTTTTCCTTGATCACTGCATCCAGGAAGTTCATCTGCGGAGATCCCATAAAGCCTGCTACAAACAGGTTGCCCGGTTTCTGGTACAGGTTCTGCGGAGTATCTACCTGCTGAACAACGCCGTCCTTCATAACAACGATTCTTGTACCAAGAGTCATAGCCTCTGTCTGGTCATGGGTTACATAGATGATGGTAGCGCCCAGTCTCTGATGGATCTTGGAGATCTCAATACGCATCTGAACACGGAGTTTTGCGTCCAGGTTGGAGAGCGGCTCGTCCATCAGGAATACCTTTGGATTACGTACGATAGCACGTCCCATAGCGACACGCTGTCTCTGACCACCGGAAAGAGCCTTCGGCTTACGGTCAAGTAACTTTTCCAGGTCAAGGATCCTTGCGGCTTCACGAACTGCTTTGTCGATCTCGTCTTTCGGAACCTTGCGGAGTTTCAGGCCGAACGCCATGTTATCATAAACTGTCATATGAGGATACAGAGCGTAGT
>DWVA01000148.1 GCA_019120475.1 Candidatus Blautia intestinipullorum
CCCGTACTGTTAGAGCCCCGGTCAATATATCAACCTGATAAATTATTCCTCTGCTTCCGGATCTTCTGCCGGTTCCGCCGGAATGAAAACTCTGGAATGTTCCTTCTGATCCTTTTTGTTCTTCTTCGCCGCCTCCTGAGCTTCTCTGCAGAATTCCATCTGAGAATTCAGAAGAACTTTTCCTCTCTTATCCTGTTTTTCGTAAGTTCCGTCCGGCTGAAGAATATGCGCTTTCAGCGTGTCTCTCAGTTCCACGTCCAGAACATGGATCACCTGCTTTTTGATCTTCTCATCCTCCACCGGGAATACGATTTCCACACGGCGGTCAAGATTTCGCGGCATCCAGTCGGCGCTTCCCATGTAAACTTCTTCCATTCCTCCGTTAAAGAAGTAGAAAATACGGCTGTGCTCCAGAAAATCTCCCACAATAGATCTCACATGGATATTTTCACTGACGCCTGGAATTCCCACCTTGATACAGCAGATTCCTCTGACAACAAGGTCGATCTTTACGCCGCAGGAAGATGCGTAATAAAGAGCCGCCATGATCACCGGATCGCAGAGCGAATTCATCTTTGCCATAATATGAGCCGGAACGCCTTTTTTCGCGTTTTCCGCCTCCCGGTCGATCAGCTCCAGAAATCTGTTTTTCATCCAGATCGGAGCTACGATCAGACGGTTCCATCTCTTCGGCTCTGAATATCCGGACAGCATATTGAATACTGCCGTAGCATCTTCGCCGTATCTTTCGTCGCAGGTAAAGATACCGCAGTCTGTATAAAGCTTTGCGGTAGAATCATTGTAGTTTCCGGTGGCCAGATGTACATACCGGCGGATTCCTGTCTCTTCTCTTCTTACCACCAAAGTGATCTTGCTGTGCGTCTTTAAGCCAACCAGACCGTAGATCACATGACAGCCGGCCTTTTCCAGCATTTTCGCCCAGACGATATTATTTTCCTCATCAAACCGCGCCTTCAGTTCCACCAGAACGGAAACCTGTTTGCCGTTTTCCGCCGCCTGGGCAAGAGCGGCAATAATAGGCGAATTTCCGCTGACGCGGTAAAGAGTCTGCTTGATAGCCAGAACCCCCGGATCCTTTGCCGCCTGGCGGACAAAGTTTACAACCGGGTCAAAACTCATATACGGGTGATGGAGGAATACGTCTCCCTCACGGATCACATCGAAAATATTTTTGTCATTCTGGAATTCCGGCACAGGGGCGGGAATATATTTCTTTGCCTTATACTGGTCAAATCCGTCCAGACCGTATACCTTCATCAGCATAGTAAGATCCAGAGGTCCCTGGATATTAAAAATATCCTCGTTCTTGATATCAAATTCTGTTTTCAGTATTTTCAGAAGGCGCTTGTCCATCTTTTCTTCCGCTTCCAGACGGATAACCTCGCCCCACTGACGCTTTTTCAACTGTTTCTGGATCTCTACCAGAAGATCCTCCGCCTCGTCCTCATCAATGGTAAGATCCGCGTTTCTCATAATACGGTAAGGATGGGCGCACACTACATCGTTGCTGAGAAACAGCTTGCCGATATTCCTCTCGATCACTTCCTCCAGAAGGATCACTGCTTTTGCGCCTGCTTTTTCAGAAGGGATCTCAATGACTCTCGGAAGCACAGAAGGCACCTGGACGGTAGCGAACTCCAGAACTTCTTTGCCTTTCTTTTTATCTTTTTTGGCGATCAGCGCGCCAATATTCAAAGTCTTATTCCGGATCAGCGGAAACGGTCTGGAAGAATCCATAGCCATAGGGGTCAGAACCGGATATACGTTGTCCTCAAAATACCGGTCCACAAACTCCTTCTGCTTTTCCGAAAGATCTTCATGCTCCGTGATCATATGCAGGCCGGCTTTCTCAAGGGCAGGCACAAGAGAGCGGTTATAAGTGCTGTACTGCTGGCGCACCAGCTCATGTGTCTGGGCGCTGATCTCCCGAAGCTGTTCCTTGGGCGTCATTCCGGCGATATCCGGTTTTTCGTATCCCGCATGTACCTGATCCTTCAGAGAAGCCACACGCACCATAAAAAATTCATCCAGATTCGAAGCGGTAATACTCAGGAATTTCAGCCGCTCAAAAAGCGGAAGATTTTTGTCCCTGGCTTCGCTTAATACTCTCTCATTGAATTTCAGCCAGCTCAGTTCTCTGTTCACAAAATATTCTGATTTTTCAAATGTCTTTATATCCATAATTTCCTCCCGGATTTTGTTTGTTTCTTCGTTTCCTCTGCTTTTTCCTTTCAGAGATTCTTGTTAAGCTCTTTTCTTTCTTCTGAGTACAAGATGGATTCCAAACACTTCTTCAAAGAAGTCTACTTTGTCCTTCAAAAGTCCCAGTTCCAGAGAAATATCCCGGTTAGAGTCGATGATCAGATGCAGTTCCCTGTCCTTCAGCACAGCCCGGAGTCCCTGTACCTTCTGATAATGGCTCCGGTCCATGGCATTAGCCAGACGAAGGATCGCCGTAAGCTTCGCAACCAGAAGATATCTTTCCCTGTCAAGTCCGGCCCCGTCGTCAAAATTTTCATAATAAACAAATTCCGTGGTATTGTAGCGTACTGCGCTGGCGATCACCTGCCGCTCCTCTGTAGAAAGCCCGATGATCTCTGTGGCCATAATGATCCGGTAGGAACACTCCGCCACATCCGCCATGCTGATATACTTGCCGCAGTCGTGAAGCTGGACGGCGATCTGAAGAAGCAGCCTTTCTCTGGCTCCCATGCCATGAACCTTTTTCATGCTGTCAAAGATAGCCAGCGCCAGCTTTGTGGTTCCCTGAATATGATTCTTTCCGCTGGAATACCGCTTTCCGATATTTCTGGAAGCCACCAGAATATCGTTTTCAAAGTTATGGGCACTCTTAATAAATTTTTTCTTTTCTCCGTAATCGTATGCGATCCCATCCAGAAGGGACACACCGGGCACCCAGACGGATTCCGCCTGAAAGATATCCAAGAAGCTTTTGCAGATAACCATTGTGGGGACTATAAGAGAAGCAAATTCCGGGTCAATGTCCATCTCCGACGCCAGCGTCTGCTCTGTCTTATAAACCGTATCTTCGTAGCGCTTCATAAATTCTTCCATTGTGACGATATGCTCTTCTCTCTCTCCGCGGAAGATCGTATCCGACAGGAAGTCGCCCATAAGGATGATATTTTTAATGTCGCGGTCCTTCAGATACAGGCGCTGGAATGCTGTCAGATCGTTGCGGATAAATTCCAGAATAAGCTGGTCATAATGAATATTTGTCTTTTCCAGTTTTCTGAGGCGCTCACGGATACGCATACTTCCGATCTTAAGGCTCTGTGTGGAAACCAGGGCGTCTTTGTCAAACAGCGACACCTGGAGGCTTCCTCCTCCGATATCAAGGATCGCCGTACCCTTCTGGATCATTTTTTTGAATCCTGCCTCAATGGCCGCAATGGATTTGTAGCCCAGAAAATGCTGTTCCGCGTTGCTTAGGATTTCCACACGGATACCGGTTCTCTGATAGATCTGCTCAATGATGATCACCGGGTTCACCATTTCACGGAAAGCGCTGGTGGCGCAGGCCCGGTATCCCTCCACGCCAAACTCCTGCATCATCCTGCTGAAGTCCTTCAGGATCATACAGATTGCGTCAACCATTTCATGATCCAGCCTTCTGGAGGAATAAACTCCCTTTCCGATTTCCAGGCGGTATCTCACATGGTTTAATTCCCGGAAGCCTACTTTTTTTGAAAATTCAAATATTTTCATGCTGACTTCATAGGAACCAATGTCAATTGCGGCAAAAACTATTGCTGCCATATATCGTTTCTCCTTCCTGTTATTGTTTACCTTCTCCACGTCCCAGCAGATGGTCGATAAACTGCTGGGCGGTTCTTCCTGTCAGTCCTCCGTGAGACAGTTCCCACTGTCCTGCTTCCAGAAGAAGCTGTTTCTCCGGCATCTCAATTCCATGACGCTTGGCAAGCACTTTAACAATATTCTGGAATTCTTTTCTATCCGGAGCACCAAAATAAATCCGCTCACCGAAACGGTATACAAGGGAAAGCTTCTCCTGAACAGTATCGGAGGAGTGAAGATCATCCTCATCGGAGAGTTCCAGCTTGTCTCCCGCCCTCTCCCGCACAAGATGCCTGCGGTTGCTGGTGGCATAGATCAGAATGTTGTCCGGCTTTCTCTCCAGTCCTCCTTCGATCACTGCTTTCAGATATTTATACTCAATTTCAAATTCCTCAAAGGAAAGATCATCCATATAGATAATAAATTTATAGTTTCTGTCCTTGATCTGGGCGATCACCTGGTTCAGATCCTGGAACTGATGCTTATAGATCTCGATAATACGAAGCCCGTCCTCGTAATATCTGTTCAGAATCCCCTTTATGCTGGAAGATTTTCCTGTTCCGGCGTCTCCGAACAGCAGGCAGTTGTTTGCTTTTCTTCCCTGCACAAAAGCCTCTGTATTGGCGATCAGCTTCTGTTTCGGAATCTCATAGCCTACCAGATCCTCCAGGCGCACATGAGCGATCCTGGTCACCGGAACGATCGCCACCTGTCCGTCCTTATCATGCTCCACGCGGAAAGCTTTATGCAGCCCCAGCTTTCCTACTCCGAAATCTTTATAGAACTGAACCATATCCTTCATAAATTCCTCTGTATTTTCCGCCATGGCCAAAGTCCGGCTCATCTGGCAGATACGGTCCCGTATTCTTTTGTTAAACATCTTTCCTGTGTTTTCCGGCGCCTGATAGCTGCACAGCTTACGGCAGCAGGACGTCTGGAACACCTTGTCAAATGCAGTCAGATCAAAATCATATAATTTTTTAAATATGGAAAAATCATGAAGAGCAAAGTCATTTATCGTGCCCTCTCTCGCTCCCCTGATCTCGCAGGCCGTACTGAAAGCGTTTTCATGGTTCACAAGAAGAAGGGTCAGATAATTATGCCAGAGATTGCCGGAAAAGCCGTAGGAACCGGCTGTTTCAAGAAGTCCGTTGACACACTGATAGAAAACAGACCTGTATTTCTGTATTTCGGAAGGATGATCGTCCAGAACATCCATTAATTCTGTCATTTTATCCAGGATTTCTCCTTTTTCAAAGCCGCGGTAAAGCACACACTCCTGTATTCCTGTCATTTTACGCTTCCTCCTGTTGTCCGTAATTTCCCAGCACACGCATACTGTCCGCTTCCGCCTCCACTCCTCTCAGAGCGTTCTTGACGGCGGGATCCGCCAGATTTCCCTGGAAGTCCACAAAGAAACGGTACTGCCATGTTTTCCCCGGAATGGGTCTGGATTCGATTTTCGTCATGTTCAGTCCATTGTAGATCATATGAGAAAGCATATTGTAGAGAGTTCCGCTCTCATGGGGCAGTTCAAAACAAATGCTGACCTTTTCCGCCTTTGCCTCATAAACAGGTTTCGGGCTGACAATAATAAAACGGGTAACGTTCTGTCCATTGTGGCAGATATGTTCCGCAAGAACAGAAAGGCCATAAAATTTTCCCGCTTCGCGGCTTGCCACAGCCGCCTGGCAGGACCTGCCTTCCTCTTTTACCTTTTTTGCCGACGCCGCTGTGTTCTCTGTTTTTACGGTTTCCCAGTCCGGATGGCTTTCCAGGTACTTTTTGCACTGGGCCAATGCCTGGGGATGGGAATATACCGTAGAGATCTCCTCTATCGAGGTTCCCGGCAGGCCAAGGAGCACATGATCCGCCCGGATCACCTGTTCTCCCACAATATAGAGCTGATATTCCGTCAAAAGATCATAAATATCCGTCACGATCCCCTGGGTGGAATTTTCGATAGGAAGCACGCCGTAATCCGCTCTTCCGGAGGCAACTTCCTCCATAGCGTCGCGGAAAGTCTTTACATGGTAGTTTTCGATATCTTCCGGAAAATATGCACGCATGGCCGCATAGCTGTACGCGCCTTCCACTCCCTGAAAGACGACTTTTACACCGTTTAGCGGAAGTTTTTCCACCATTGTGTAATCCTGGCCCGAAGCAGCGCCGTTTGCTGTCAAAAGCTGGTACTGGCGTTTTCTGCTGATCGCCATGATCTGCTGAAAGATCTCCTGCACACCCAAAGCGTTAAAACTGCTGTGCGCCTGGGCTCTGAGCGTTTTCAGCTTTTCCTGCTCTCTTTTGGAATCCAGCACCTCTTTTCCCGTATGTATCTTGTATTCTGCCACTTCCTCGCTGACTTTCATCCGTTTCTCAAACAGCTTTACGATCTCGCTGTCTATCCTGTCTATCTCTTTTCTGCATTCCTGCAAATCTGTCATTTGTATTTTCTTCCTCCAGTTGCTGTTCTCTTCTGATAAATATAGCATTTGTGTATTGTTTTTTCAAGGGCAGGCAATACTATATGACAGTTAAATTTATGTAAAATCCAAGGTTTGCGCTTATCTGTCAGGAGGTATTTTTAATGAAGCATAACTTTTTACTCTGCGGTTCTCTGGGCTGGTGTCTGGAGATTTTCTGGACCGGCTTCCACGCACTTCTCGCCGGCCAGTTTACCATGATGGGAAAAACTTCTCTTCTCATGTTTCCCATCTACGGCTGCGCGGCGGTGATCGCTCCCGTATACCGGAAGATTTCCGCCGTCCCTGCAGTATTCCGGGGCTGCCTGTATGCCGCCGGAATTTTCGCGGCGGAATTTTCCACAGGAAGTCTCCTGAAGCATTTCGGGATCTGTCCCTGGGACTACACAGGCACCCCTTTTCATGTAAAAGGCGTGATCCGTCTGGATTATGCCCCTGTGTGGTTTGTCACAGGACTTCTTTTCGAGAAAATACTTACGAAATCTTCTTGAAAAAAAGCACAGTCTATTATATGATGATGGGAAGAGAACTTAGGGAATCTTTCTTTTAAGTTTCTATTTCAAAATGGGAGGTACCATATGAGACATTTAATGAGCCCGTTGGACTTTTCAGTGGAAGAGCTTGACAAGCTTCTTACCCTGGCCAACGACATCGAGAAACATCCAGATAAATACGCGCATGTCTGCGAAGGAAAGCGGCTTGCCACTTTGTTCTACGAACCCAGTACCCGGACGCGTCTCAGCTTTGAGGCCGCTATGATGAATCTGGGAGGCAAGGTGCTTGGATTCTCCACTGCTGATTCCAGCTCCGCCGCCAAAGGCGAAAGTGTTGCCGATACGATCCGTGTTACATCCTGCTATGCAGATATCTGCGCCATGCGTCATCCGAAGGAAGGTGCTCCGCTGGTTGCTTCTATGGCTTCTTCTATTCCCGTTATCAACGCAGGTGACGGCGGTCACCAGCATCCCACCCAGACTCTCACCGACCTGCTTACCATCCGTTCTCTGAAGGGACGGCTCGACAATCTTACCATTGGTCTGTGCGGGGATCTGAAGTTCGGCCGTACCGTTCATTCTCTGATCGAAGCCCTGGTACGCTACGACAACGTCAGATTTGTCCTGATCTCCCCGGAGGAACTTCGCGTTCCCAGCTATATCCGGGAGGACGTGCTTCAGAAGAATCATGTGGAATATCAGGAAGTGGAAAGACTGGAAGACGCCCTTCCGGATCTGGATATCCTCTATATGACCCGTGTTCAGAAGGAACGTTTCTTCAACGAAGAGGATTACGTCCGCATGAAGGACTTTTACATACTGGACAAGCAGAAAATGGAGCTTGCCAAAAAAGATATGTATATTCTCCATCCTCTTCCCCGCGTAAACGAGATTTCCGTAGAAGTGGATTCTGACCCGAGAGCCGCATATTTCAAACAGGCCCAGTACGGCGTTTATGTGCGTATGGCCCTGATTCTCACATTACTGGAGGTGGATGTATCATGTTAAATGTTGGAGCACTTCGCGAGGGCTATGTTCTCGACCATATCAAGGCCGGCAAGGCGATGACGATCTATCATGATCTGAAGCTGGATAAGCTTGACTGTACCGTAGCGATCATCAAAAACGCCCGGAGCAATAAGATGGGAGTAAAAGATATCATCAAGGTGGAATGTCCCATTGAGAAACTGGATCTGGATATCCTTGGCTTCATTGATCATAATATCACCGTCAACATTATCAAGGACGAGCAGATCGTAGCCAAGAAGCAGTTAAAGCTTCCCAAGCAGATCACCAATGTGATCAAATGCAAAAATCCCCGCTGTATCACTTCTATTGAGCAGGGACTGGATCATGTATTTATCCTTGCGGATGAAGAAAAAGAGATTTACCGCTGCAAATACTGTGAAGAAAAATACAGAGGAAAAAGAAATAAATAAGAAAAACCCCGGCCGCAAAGCCGGGTTTTTCTTTTTTCATCGGCAACCAGAACGATAAGCCGGGTTATGTCGTTGAGTGATCATCTATCTAGGCCGTCTGTTGCCAGACGGCTCAAGCGACCCACCTGAAAGCACGACGGGCCGCCGTATCGCTTTCTTTTCGGTCTTGCTTCAGATGGAGTTTACATGTGCCCGTCCTGTTACCAGAACGGCGGTAGTCTCTTACACTGCCTTTCCACCCTTACCCCGCTCCGAAGGAGGAGGCGGTTTATTTCTGTTGCACTGGTCTGGGAGTCACCTCCACCGGACGTTATCCGGCATCCTGCCCTGTGAAGCCCG
>DWVA01000015.1 GCA_019120475.1 Candidatus Blautia intestinipullorum
GTCTTTTCTGCTGCGTTAGTGTACAAGAGCACTAACGATATTCATTATAAAAAAAAGGAATCCCCGGGGCAAGCCTCCCGGGGGGATAGTTTCACAACTCCAAAATTGTAGAATTTGAAGATATTTTACAAGCCTTTTGAAAAATTAAGTGGTACAATAAGTGTCAGCAGGGAGGAAGAGTCCATGAAGAAAGAAATAAAGACGGCAGTCTATGAAATCGTTTCATCGGTTTAACTCCCGGTGCGTATCGGGAAATCTTTATGAAAAATAACAGAACGGAAGGTGAGCAGCATGGAGAATAATACAGCGAAAGAACATTTAGCGGCATTACTTACTGTCATAATTTGGGGAACAACCTTCATTTCCACAAAAGTATTATTGGCGGATTTCCAGCCGATAGAAATATTGTTTTTCCGGTTTTTAATGGGATTACTGGCTTTGGTGATCATTTATCCGCGCCGTTTGAAGCAGACGGGATTCCGGCGGGAAATCGTCTTTATAGCGGCAGGATTGTGCGGAGTCTGCCTGTATTATCTGCTGGAAAATATCGCCCTTATCTACACAATGGCTTCAAATGTAGGCGTGATCATTTCAGTGGCTCCCTTTTTCACGGCAATCCTGTCCCACTTGTTTTTGAAGAGAGAGGAAAAGCTGCGGGCAAATTTCTTTATCGGATTTTTTGCGGCAATGTTCGGAATCGGGCTGATCAGCTTTAACGGCGCTTCCCTGCAGCTTAATCCTATAGGAGACTTATTAGCGCTGCTGGCGGCTTTTTTATGGGCCTGTTATTCCATTCTCACAAGAAAGATCAGTGATTTGATTATGGATACAATACGATTCTGACAACAAGACGCATATTTTTTTATGGACTTTTGTTTATGATACCGGCGCTGTTTCTATTTGATTTCAAGCTTGATCTGTCCAGATTCGTAAACCCTGTTTATCTGCTGAACATTCTGTTTCTGGGACTGGGAGCGTCTGCTATCTGCTTTGTCACATGGAATTTCGCTGTAAAAGTATTAGGCGCAGTTAAGACAAGTATCTATATTTATCTTGTTCCTGTCATAACTGTAGCGGCTTCCGTTCTGATCATTCACGAACCTTTTACATGGATAACAGGAACCGGAACTGTTTTGACCCTGGCGGGGCTGTTTATTTCCGAAAGAAAACGTTCCAAAAATACGGAAGAACGCTGATTTGTCCTGCAAACTGTCCCTAACAAAAGCCGCCGTTTTCCTTTTCTATTTGATCTCTGATAAACTCATACAGCTTTACCACCGCGTCCCCATGGATCTGCTCTCTCTGGCATTTCACCATTTTCTCAGCGGCCTCCGCGTCCCGCATCAGAGCGATTCCCTTTTCTGCCTGTCCTTTCACGGTATCGGCGGACCAGCTCATCCCGGCCCGGACAAAGAATTTACGGTTGACTGTCTCGCATCCCGGGATGGGCGCGGTATGGATCATGGGTACGCCGACAACCGCCGCCTCAGTGGATGTAAGGCCGCCCGGCTTTGTAAAGAGCACGTCGCAGGCTCTCAGGTATAAGGGCATCTGAGTGGTAAACCCAAGGATTTCCATTCTCTCTTCCCCGGAATATTTTTTCTTCAGCTTCTGTTCTGCCTTCTGATTGCTTCCGCAGACAACGATTATTCTTTCTTCCTCTGTCCTTGTAAGAAGTTCTTCTATCAGCTCGTCCAGGTCTCCGGCTCCCATACTGCCGCCTGCCGCCAGAAAATATTTTTCGTCCTGCTTCAGTCCCAGTTTTTTCCTGGCTTCTGCCCTGGATGTGTTTTTTCTGCAGGCTCTTGATACAGGAATACCGAAAGGAAGCAGCTTTTCCTCAGGGATCCCACGTTTCACACAGGATTTCCGCAGGGCTTCATGGGACATAACGTAATAGTCGCAGTCTGTTTCCTCCCAGAAAGGAATACAGGTATAGTCTGTCATAACCGCCACTGTAAGCGGCAGCTTCATTCCCTTTCTTTTCATGTAGGTAATGGTTTCCGCAGGATAAAGATGGGGCATCACCAGCACATCCACCGGATGCTCCTTCAAATATTGATCCAGATATTTCGCCATTCTTCCGTTAAGATAATAAACCGGGGATTTTTTCGCAAGTTTGCTGACTCCCATTCCCAGCTTATAAGCGGCACCAAACAGTCTGGGAGTCTTTTTTACAATCTGAACATAGCCGTCTCCCACCAATTTGGAAACGCCTTCTCCTGCCAGACAGAGATAATCAAGAACATAGGCTTCATCGCCTCTGTCCTGCATTTCTTCCGCAATGGCCCGGGCGGCGGAATTGTGGCCGCCTCCTGTATTACATGATAAAATCAGCGCCTTCATTCAAGCCTCCATTCTTCTCCCCGCCGGAAGGCCTCGTTTGCCTTCAGACAGTGCTTGTGAACTACGATTGCCGACATCAGGATACATCCCAGCAGAATTGTTCTGTGGGGTATTGTGAATATAGAAAGGACTGTGAACAGCAAAAAAGCATATACGCTTTTTCTTGTATTTGATTTTACAGGAATCACAACCGCAAAAAGAAGATAGCAGCCAATCAGAAGCAGCAGCGGACGGCTTGCCGGATACAGTCCGATCAGCACGCCGAAAGAAACCGCGATTGCTTTTCCTCCGTGGCCTTTCCGGAAAATCGAGTGTGCGTGTCCAAAAACAGGTGCCGCCATGACAAGGGCAAATTTCCAGGAATCCATTCCCAGCCGTCTGGCGCAGGCCGCCACCGGTATCAGCCCCTTTCCGATATCCGCCAGAAGAACAAGAATCCCGCAGAACACGCCTCCGCATACAAAAGCGTTGAAAGTTCCCGGATTCCCGTCCTCCGACTCTTTTTCCACGTCCTTCCCATACAGCAGCATCGGGATCAGTCTGCCGAAAAGGATACTTCCTGCCAAAAATCCCGCGACGATATAAAAATCATATCCATATTTCATCATTTTAAACAACTCCTGTGCAAATCATTTCTAATTGTATCCATGTATCCCGTTATTTCGTATATCTGCCGCGTCAGATTATAAAAGCAGGCTCCAGATGCAGATTGTAGGCAGGGACAGCAGCGTGGAAAAAATCACCATCTTCGTGGCAAAAGCCGGTTCCATCTCATATTTTTCCGCCAGGATACTTGTCGTAGCTCCCGCCGGCATTGCCGCCAGAAGAACACAGATCCCAAAGGCGGTTCTGTCCAGAGGAAGAAAACGGCAGACAGCGTAAACTGCCGCAGGTATGATGATCAGACGGTGAATAGTATATTTCACTACTGTTTTGTCCCAGAAGTCTCTTATATTGATATCCGCAAGTATCATCCCGATCACCATCATGGACATAGCGGTATTACAGTTTCCCACAGCAGTCACCATACCGTCCAGTCCCGGCGGAAGCTGGATGTCTGCAAGCATAAACATAATGCCCAGAATACAGGCCAGGATACAAGGATGGGTCAGGACTTTTTTTATCGTCTGTTTTTTGTCGCTGGTACCGGAAAAGACCGCCAGTCCGGAGGACCACATCATGATCCTCTGAGGGATCAGATAGATGCTTGCCAGCATAAGCCCCTCCGCTCCGTAAACGCCTTCTGCTATTGGATTTCCCAGAAAACCCGCATTAGAGCATATCGTTCCGTATCTAAGACATTTCTGCCTTCCTTCCGGTTCCTTACGAAATGCTATTTTCCCATATATTACGCAAAATGCCTGGATAAATACAGAAATGATCAGAACTTCCAGATAAGATAAAAATCCATTTTCAGCTGGGCTGTCCAGAAAAGCCCGCAGAATGTTACAGGGCAGAATCACATAAATCACCATATCATTTATATTTTTCTGTCCCTGGGGACCTACTATATGAATTCTTTTTAAAACAAATCCCACCGCTACCAGAAGAAAAATCGTAATCTGCAGTGTAACAAGTGTCTCCATACTTTCCTTCTTTCCTCTTTTTCACATTCACAGTTTAGCACAACCGCCGAAGCAGTGCAACCTACAGACCGCTTCTCTTCCTTTATTGTTATTATCCGCCTGATCATATATAATCTATCATGACAGACTTTGAGCGGAAGGGCAGGTCAACTTATCTTAGGAAAATCTTAATCTTTTCTTATCCAGGAACAAAGAAATGAACCTGCCGCTTTGATAAAATATAAATATATGCATTCTGGAAAGGAGCGGAATTTATGTCTGATAAAATATTGATTGTAGATGATGAAGTGGAAATTGCAGATTTGATAGAAACCTATCTGAAGAATGAAAATTATGCTGTATATAAATTTTATTCCGCAGAAGACGCCCTTGCCTGTATCAATGAAACGGAGCTTGACCTTGCGATCTTAGACGTCATGCTGCCAGATATAGACGGCTTTACAATATGCCGTAAAATCAGGGAAAAGCACACTTATCCTGTCATTATGCTCACTGCAAAAGACGCGGAGACGGATAAAATCACCGGTCTTACACTTGGTGCAGACGACTATATCACAAAACCATTCCAGCCGCTTGAAATGGTTGCGCGTGTAAAATCGCAATTACGGCGCTACAAAAAATACAATCATCCTCAGACAGAGAAAACAGATCATATTTTGTACTGTTCCGATTTAATTGTGGATACGAAAAAACATGAATGCCTTCAGAATAATAAGCCTGTATCGTTGACACCCACAGAATTTTCTATTTTACAAATACTTTTAGAGAACAAGAGCAACGTTCTCAGCGGGGAGGAGTTATTCCGCAGAATATGGAAGGACGAATATTATACGAAATCAAACAATACGATCACCGTCCATATCAGGCGGCTGCGCGAGAAACTGAATGACACTTTGGAAAATCCAAAGTATATTAAAACAATTTGGGGAGTTGGGTATAAAATTGATGAAAACTAAACAAGACGATTTCACTATATTTCAGCGAAAAATCGCCGTACATTTTTTTGGCAACGCCCTTTTGTCAGTAGCGGTTGTTATTTCACTATATTTTTTTCTTTGGAGAGAACGGCTGGGCGATTGGATCGTACTCTTTTTAGAGGCTGCCGGAAAAATGGATCATGAAAAAGCATTTTCAATATATCATTCCGTTTTCAGGGAATACAAAGAGATTTTTTTTGCGGTAGCCATCGTTATGATCTTCCTGATTTTACTTTTACTTCTGTTCCGATGGCTGACAAAATACTTTCGGGAAATCAATACGGGGATCGGCAGTCTTTTGTCCGAAGACAATAAAAAAATCCGCCTGTCACCGGAGATGCTTCCATTTGAAGATAAACTGAATACAGTGAAACAAAATCTTAAACAGCAAAAAGAAGCCACCGCCCTTGCCGAGCGGCGTAAGGACGAGCTGGTGATGTATCTTGCCCATGATATTCGCACTCCTCTTACATCCGTCATCGGCTATTTAAGCCTGTTAAAAGAAACAGAAATGACAGAAAAGGACCGGAAGGAGAATATCCAGATCGCATTGGATAAGGCATACCGGTTAAATAAAATGGTAAACGAGTTTTTTGAAATCACGCGCTACCACTCCAAACAGATCAAGTTAAAAAAACAGACGGTTGATCTGTATTATATGCTGGTACAGTTACGGGATGAATTTTTACCCGCATTTTCTATTCGTAATAATATTGTTTCGCTGGAACTTGACGAGAATATAAAAATCTATGCAGACCCTGAAAAAATGGCCCGTGTGTTTGGCAACATACTGAAAAATACGGCGGCGTATAGCTACCCGGATACGGAAGTTACAGTGTCTGCCGCGCAGCAAGGACAGTATATTGCTATTATGTTCAAAAACAGATGCAAAACGATTCCTGCGGAGAATCTTGCCTCCCTGTTCGATAAATTTTACCGTTTAGACGAAGCCCGCATTTCCGACACAGGGGGCACAGGGCTTGGATTGGCGATCGCCAAAGAAATCGTTCTTTTGCACGGCGGCACTATTGAAGCGCATAGCGAACATGAGACTGTTACTTTCACTGTAAAATTACCTATTCCTTAGGATTATTTTAAGAATTAAGCAATCCGATAATAAAGTTTAAAATGCCTTTTTGCAGTACAATCATTACTGCAAAAGGGCATTTCTTATATGTCCGGCGAAAGGAGTGAGGATTGATTTATGAGTGAAAAAAATACGCATTACACTAAAGAAGCAAAACACAGACGCAAAAGACGGGGCCATAAAATTTTGATTCTATTTCTTTTGGTTGTCGTAACTGTCACAGCACTTTTTTTCTTTTTCAGCCGGGGCGATTCTAAAAAAAACATTATTGCTGATCCTGCCAACGGCCAGTTAAACACGGCAGCCAGCGTGCATGAGCCAGAATCAGACACAGAAGACAACGATTTGGAATCTGAAGATACCGATTGGAACCTGAAATTAGTAAATAGATGGAACCCTCTTCCAGAGAAGTATGATATTGATCTCGTCGAAGTCCCCGGAGGCGAGAAGGTTGACAAACGTATTTATGAGCCGCTCATGGAGATGTTGGAAGCAGCCAAAGAAGGGAATTGGAATCAGCTTCCTGTGGTAGTATCTGGTTATCGCACACAGAAAAAACAGCAGGAACTCTATGATGAAAAAATTGCTGAATACAGGACACAGGGATATTCCAAAGACGAAGCGGTAAAACAAGCTGAACAGTGGGTTGCCGTTCCCGGATGCAGCGAACATCAGTTAGGAATCGCAGTTGATATCAACGGAGCTACCTATGATCTCTATTTCTGGCTTCAGGAAAACAGCTATAAATATGGCTTTATCTTTCGCTACCCGGGCGGCAAGACCAATATTACCGGTACGGCCGAAGAAGTATGGCACTACCGGTATGTTGGCGTAGAAGCGGCAACGGAAATGTACAAACAGGGACTTTGTTTAGAAGAATACCTTGGAGCCAATCTCTCTGCATGAGTTTTTTCTGGTATTAAATTTTTCTTCGGGATTTTTGTTGGAGTAAAGAAATAGTCAGTTGATAAAAAAATAAATGA
>DWVA01000149.1 GCA_019120475.1 Candidatus Blautia intestinipullorum
ATGGATCTGTATTTGAGATTCTCCAGTATGGCGAGAGAAATCTATTCAGAGTATACGGACAAAATTGAGCCGTATGGAATAGATGAAGGATGGCTGGATGTGACAGAAAGCAGCATCATCAAAGGTGATGGAATGAAGATCGCCCAGGAAATCAGTGACCGGATTAAGTACGAACTTGGTATTACCGTGAGTATTGGTATTTCCTGGAACAAGATATTCGCAAAACTTGGCTCTGATTATAAAAAGCCGGATGCCATCACACAGTTTCATCGTGGCAATTACAAAGAAATCGTCTGGGGGCTTCCAGTGTCAGATTTACTGTATGTTGGCAGGCAGACAAACAAGAAATTGAAGAAACTGGGGATCCATACCATTGGCCAGCTGGCACAGACAGATGAAAAGCTGCTGGACAGTCATTTTGGAAAAATTGGTCTGGTGTTATGGGCATTTGCAAATGGATATGACTCGGATCCGGTTTGTACGGAAGGATATGAAGCTCCGGTCAAGTCGATTGGAAACAGTACAACGACACCGAGAGACCTGGAAACAGATTTGGATGTGTGGATTATTCTGATGGCATTATCGGAAAGCGTATCTGCCAGATTACGGAAACATGGTTTCAAATGTAATGTGGTGGAAATATCAATCCGGGACAACGGGCTGAACAGCATCACAAGGCAGATGCATATCAGCCAGCCAACGAATATTACGGATGAAATTGTAAAAGCAGCATTTGAATTATTTAAGAAACATTACAGATGGGAGCATCCGATACGGAGCCTTGGCGTGAGGGGGTCTGATCTGGTAATGGAAGATATTCCGGTTCAGCTTGATCTATTTGATAATCAGGAGAAACGGGAAAAATTAGAAAGGCTGGATCGGGCTGTGGATGAGATCAGACGACGGTTTGGATATTTCAGCATACAGCGGGCAGCAATGTACCAGGATAAAGTCTTATCCCACTTGGACACCGGTACACATACGGCCCATCCTCACAGTTATTTTCATGGATAATGGGAGGGATAGATTTGAAACAGACATTAACCAGAAAACAGGAAGAAAGCTATCAGTGCATTGTAAGATTTACCGAGGAGCATGGATTTCCGCCAACGGTCAGGGAACTGGGGGCATTACTGGGAGTTGCTTCAACATCAACAGTATTTTCCAGGATCAGGCAGTTAGAGAAAAGTGGATATATCCGGAGAGTTCCGGCATCTCCAAGAGCAATCGAAATCCTGTGATGGAGGTGGCGGTATGAATAAGGTATATGTTGATGTGGTAGCAGAGTTCAGTAAGGAAGGCTGCCTGATTCCAATCTTATTTGTTTGGGAAGACGGCAGAAAATACAAGATTGATAAAGTGCTTAAGATTGAACGATGTGCCAGCAGAAAAGCAGGCGGTGTTGGTACGATGTACACCTGTATGGTACAGGGAAAGGAAAGCCATTTGTTTTTTGAAGTGGACAAATGGTTCATGGAAAGGAAGATTTCATAATTAAAAAGAAGAATATTAACCGGCGGAGATAGTCACTTTCCCTTTATATCCCGTTGGTTTTACATAAGGATCCGTATTCTGATCAGCCGGTGTTCCCCACAAATACCATTTGGAATATGAATCCTGCAAAGAGTAATTTAGATTGCTTTCCATCAAAATCATGGGGAAGGCGAACTGGTCTGCAAGACCTACCAGTTAGTGTGATTGTTGATAAGGAGAAATAAAGATTTATGACAGACAGAGATTATGCAATTAAATCAATGAAAGAGATTACGTTCCAGATGGCAACCCATGCACAGGATTATCTGGAAGTAAGCATGGACAGGCATTATGAAGACATAAAGGCATTGATGGTGAATTACCAGAAACTGATTTTGGAAAATAAGATGGTACTGGAAGAACTGGAAATGGAATGCCAGGAGAAGATCAATGAGGATATGGCATATGCGTTGAGTTATCTTGATATTTACGGGAAACAGCTGAATGTGACAAAACTGAAACACGAGATGAATAATCTGATGGTCATATATGGGTTGTCGGATATGGTTTACCGGGGTATAACGTTGGTAAAATATTATGCTCCGGATGGAGTAACGCTCAGCGAGATTATCCATTCCTGTTTTTGCAGCCATTACAATAAAACAGATGTGGAAGTCCAGCAGGAACTTGGCATTGGAAGGACTTCTTTTTATAAAATGAAGAAACAGGCATTGCGGTATCTTGGCTTCTACTTTTACGAGATCGTAGTGCCGCAGGCAAAAAACAAAAGATTCAAACCCTCCTTGGGTGTGGAAGAAGAGTAGGTGAGTGGGATGAGATACGAAAATTCAATGGTAAAGATTGCCGACGATATTATCCGGGATCGGCAGGCAGAGAGGAAAGTTCAGAATAAAAAACAGAAATGGCATGATGAGTATGCTACCTTGAAATTTTTTCGGTACATATGCAGAAATGTTGGAAACCTTCATGAAGGAGAAATCCAGCGTTTGGTATGGAAACTGAAACAGTCTGATAAGAAAGCAGTCGAAAAACATTTAAAAGGCTATGCGTGGGAATTTGATTATGAGAAAATGTTTTCTATATTGACGCAGAATCCTGTTTGTCAGAAAGTATGCCAGAAAAATAAATATACAAGCTGGATGCATCTGATCAGCCGATACTGTACAGAAGATTGTTAGGAAATAAGATACCTTCTTGCATCTATCAATGAATTATTTTATGGAATAAACCCTGCATTAGTTCTATAGAACGATAACTTGTTTTACAGCTTCTGTATATCGGAACAGGCGGTAGTTATACTAACTTTAGACCGAAAAATAGTTCTAAAGGAGGTGCTGCGATGGATCTGAAAGCTGTAGGACAGAGAATTAAGATGGCAAGGGAAGCAAAAGGTCTGACACAGGAAGATTTGGCTGCCATGGTGGAACTGAGTCCGACACATGTAAGTGTGATTGAGCGGGGATTGAAAGCCGCAAAACTGGATACGTTTGTTGCGATAGCCAACGCTCTGGAAGTTTCTGCAGATTCACTTCTGATAGATGTTGTGGCACATTCTGTAACTGGTGTGACGAATGAATTATCAGAAATGATCGGGAAACTTCCAAAAGAAGAGCAGAAGAAAATCATCAAAGCGGTCAGGGCATTAACAGAATAGTTTTTATGAGGAGGGGCGGAAGCCCTTCTTTTTTTGCGGTTTTTGTCACAATTTGTCAAACGAATGGGGATTCTGTTTTGTTTTTATCTGTGCTATAGTAGTTCTAAAGAACTAATACTAATTCAAAAAGAGGAGATATAAAATGCACAGAAAAACTATTTTTGAGAAAGTTGCTGAAAAATTCCATACCACTCCGGAAGAGGTATATGCGGAAATCCAGAGAGCAATTGATGCCGGATATGATAACACGGATCCAGAGGTACAGGCAGAATGGCGCAAAGTTAAAATAAAAGGGGATCGACCAACACCGGAGGAAGTAATTAACTATGCAGTAGGTACTTTATCAGCAGAACAGAGGTGATTATTAAATTGAAGAGGAAAAAGCATGCGTTAATATGTCTGTTATTGGCAGCAGCCTTTGTTTCGGGCTGTGCGCAGAAACATAAAGAGGGAGAGCCGGATGTCATTAGCAGTATGAAAATGAATCAGGATGAAACACTTACTGTTGTTGCAAACAGAAAACAGATTGAAGATAAAGAGGATTTTGCAAAACTCCTTGTCAAAAAATGCAAGGAGAATTCTTTTCAGTCTGTTAGATTCTCTACAGATTATGGGTATGCCACCAGCCTGAATCTTAGAGTATATCTCTGGGAAGATGAGATAGAAGGACAGGAGCCGGTAATGGTGGTGGAATATAAGCCTGTTGAATGGGGAATGGACTATGATATTGTCCATGATCCGGAAAAGTTCCAGATGTATGTGGATGGAGAGCTGATGGAAAATCCTTAGATTTTCAGATAAAAATAGATGAGCTGTTAGGGAAAAAGAGGAAGTGAACATTTCCCTGGAAAATGTGTACAAACCAATGAGAATAATGAACTATTAAGCCCTGTAAACGGACACTTTCTGAACTTTGCTCTGATACAATGGTTATGCTGATGAAAGAAGGCATAGAAAACTGAATTATATTTGAGAGACGGAAGCCTCAGTAGTTAAAAAAGACTACTGGGGCTTTTTTTCGTGCCTGAATTTTCAGCCAATACCTGCAGGTTTTACCTGGCAGTAGTTAGTGGAGCAGGCATGAACCAGATCAGAGGGCCGCCTTCTGAATTTGAAACTGGAAAACAAATTTCAAATTCAGGAGAACGGGTATGTATATTGAACATCCATATAAATACGACGGGAAATACTACGCAAATGTAGATGGAAAGATGATTGAAATCACAAAGGAAGTGGCTTATGCCATGAATAATTTTTACCGAAGCAGCCAGCCAAGGAAGATCAAAATTAAAAATGAAAAAGGTGAGATTGTTGAACGGAAGTTGCGGGAAATCCCTTACAGCGAGACGAATGGACAGGATTATGAATTCTCTATCGAGGATTTCCCGGACTATAGCTGTGATGTCGAAGACAGCGTGATCAGCAGTGTGGAGAGACGAGATATCCATAAGGTGATTAATCAGCTGGATGCAGAAGAACGGATGATTATTTACAGCATTTATTTTGAGAATAAAACGCAGGTACAGCTGGCAGGGATTATGGGAGTGTCCCGGCAGGTTCTGGCGTACAAGCTGAAAACAATTTTAAACAAGATGCGGAGAATGTATCAGGAAAATATTTTTTGAAAAATCAGCAGATTTTTTTTGCATCCGGGCAAGTCAGTTGAATTTAGTAATTAGAGAGAGTTTTAAGGACTCCTCAAAAGCACATTGGAAACTGAATACCCAGTAATAACTGACGTGACATCTTATGCAGGAAGCACAAGGAAACTGCCGCCATGACTCTGATGAATATCGGACGAGCGAATAAGCACTGACCGAAAATCAACTGGCAGGTTGATGATGCGATGATCTGTATAGGGTGCGATACACTTGCGGACCGTGAAAAGTCTGTAACCGGCAAACCTATGAACTGTCGGAGCCTGTGTGCGTGAGCATATGGGTTGTGATCTGGAGAATGCAGTCAGATAGGTTATTATTCCCTGCCTGCGTAAGCAGGATAAACGATTCGGGGTATCGAGGATAAATAGAATCGAGCGAGCACTGTTTAATAATCGAAAATTGGCTATAGAGGTTATGCGGCAGAGCGTTCATTTTGAATGTCTCTGCCGTATTCCTGTGGAGCTAATAATGGATGCTTTACGATTAAATTTCAGGATGGGAGGAACGAATAATTGAAAATTGAAAGAGGCGATATCCTTATGGTTAATTTAGGACAGGTTCCGGGTACTTCCCTTCAGAGTGGAATCCGTCCGGTAGTGGTTGTCAGCAATAATAAGGCGAATACATACAGCCCGGTGGTAACGGTAGTGCCGTTTACTTCAAGGGTGTACAAAAAACGTTATCTTCCGACCCATGTGTTTATTAACCGTTATGAAATGGTTGGCTTGAAACGGCATGGGCTGGTACTGGCGGAACAGATCACAAGCATTGATGTTCAGAGTATTATCCAAAAATGTGGTCATGTCAGCTCTGATGCAATGCGGAGGATTACCAGAGCGGTGGAGATTCAGACAGGAGTTTATGAGGAGGGGGATTATGACAGCAGAAGAATATAGAAAGTATCTGGAACAGGATTTTAGTGATGTAAATATTGATGAAATGACAGATTTACTGACGGTAAAAGCAGACAGGAATAAAAGCCTGAAGGAACGGCGGGAATCATATCTGAATAAGGTAGGAAATCCGTATCTGGTCCGGATCGGGAATATGAAGGTCAAAGTAAGGTTTGCCAATAACGGAATATCTTTGGAGCAGGCATTTGAAAATATGCTTCTGAGTGTCTGAAAAAGTACTGGAAAGTTTGGGGTGGCTGTGCTAAAATGTCTGTAAGGACAAATTATGCAGCCCCCTTTTATTACATGGGTTTTTTGACGTAATAAGAGGAGGTAAGATATGTATCAGAATTTCAATAAAATCTATCGTGCCGCCATCTATGTCAGATTATCCAAAGAAGATGGCGATCTTTCCAGTTCTGCAAAATTGGAAAGTAACAGCATTTCTAACCAGAAGGCTCTGATTCTGGATTTCCTGAAAGACAAAAAAGATATAGAAGTTGTTTCCGTCCGGGTTGACGATGGCTACACAGGCTCTAATTTTGAGCGCCCTGCATTCCAAGCTATGCTGGAAGATATCAGGCGTGGGATTGTTGATTGCGTAGTGGTGAAAGATTTATCTCGGTTTGGGCGGGAATACATTGATTCCGGGAAGTACATTGAACGTTTATTCCCGGCTCTTGGTGTTCGCTTTATTGCCATAAATGACAATTATGACAGCCTTCAGGGAAAGAATCAGGCTGATGACATTATTATCCCATTCAAAAACTTAATCAACGATGCTTATTGCCGTGACATTTCCATTAAGATACGAAGTAACCTTGAGATTAAGAGGAAAAAAGGCGAATGTGTGACACCTTTTGTGGCATTCGGGTATCAGAAAGCAAAGGCAGACAAGCATAGGCTGGAGATTGATCCGGTTGCAGGCAGTGTAGTGCAGGACATCTTTAAGATGAAACTGCAGGGAATGAGCCAGGATGCGATTGCCAACCGCCTGAATGAACTGGGTGTGCTTTCCCCATTTGAATATAAGATTAGCAGCGGGAGTCATTATGAAACCGGGTTCCGACAGAAAGAGCAGGCTCTTTGGAGTTCTGTTACCGTACGAAGAATACTGGAAAATGAGGTTTATATTGGAAACCTTGTGCAGGGGAAACGTACGACACCGAACCATAAAGTGAAGCAGTCCTACGTAAAGCCGGAAGATGATTGGATCCGTATTGAAAAGAACCACGAACCGCTGGTAAGTGAAAGGGATTTTGAGATCGTCCAGCGGCTTTTGGGGATGGATACCCGTACTTCTCCTGACCAGAAGCAGGTGTATCTGCTGTCCGGCATTGCTGTATGTGCGGATTGCGGGGCACCGATGACGAGAAAGGTCTCAACAGTGGGCGGAAAGAAATATGCCTATTATTTATGTTCCACAAATAAAGAAACGAAACGCTGCTCCAGTCACAGGATCCCGGAAAAAGATCTGGAAAACGTGGTATTGGTAATGCTGAAACAGCATATCCAGAACATCCTGCATTTGAAAAGGGTGTTGGAGTTTATCGGGACTGTACCATTTCAGGAAATCAATGTGAAAAAACTCCAGGACAGGCTGGAAAAGAAAAAAATGGAGACAGAACGCTGTAAGGAACTCCGCATGATGCTTTATTCCGATATGAAAGAGGGCATCGTATCAAAAGAAGATTATGTAGAACTTCATGCAGCATATGGAAAAAGGCTAAGGAATGCAGAAGAGAGTATCCGGGCAATCCAGAAAGAAATGGATAACATGCTGGAAAAAGCAGACGCTTCTAACACATGGCTGGATTATTTTGTGAAATATCAGGATATTGAAGTGCTGACCAGGACGGTAATTGTGGAATTGATTCGGGAAATCAGAGTCCATGACAAAAAGAATATTGAGATCGTCTTTGACTTTGATGACTGTTATCAGGCATTGCTGACACAGCTTCCGGCTATGGGAGTGGAGGTTGCAACAGATCCGGATAACAATCTGCAGGTCAAGATAAAGGAGGTTGTATAAAATGGCACGAAAAAGCAGGAAAAGCATTCCTGAAACGGTCAGCAGTGCAGCCGTCCAGGAAGAGATCAAAAGACCGTTCCGGGCAGGGTTATATGCAAGGATTTCTACGGAAACAGAGGAAACGATAGAGAGGGGGACGATAGAAACCCAGGTGGAACTGATGAAAAACTATGTGGCTGATACAGAGGATATTTCGGTTGCAGAAGTTTATAAGGATTCTGATTATTCCGGTACAAATTTCGATCGTCCTGGATTTACGCAGATGATGGAAGATATCAAGCATGGGAAAATCAACTGCGTGATTGTAAAGGATTTGTCCAGGCTTGGCAGGAATTATGTAGAAACAAGCAATTATATTGAGCGTGTATTCCCGTTCTTTCATGTACGGTTCCTGGCAGTGACGGATGATTTTGATTCTTTCCGTGAGGGAGTAGATCTGACGGTTCCCTTAAAGAATATTATCAATGAGTTCTATTCCAAAGACCTTGCAAAAAAGAGCAGCAGTGCAAAAAAAGCCCTATGGAGAGAAGGAAAATTTACCGGTGCCTGGGAACCCTATGGATATAGGAAATCAGAACAGGACAAGCACCAGCTGGTAGTTGATGAGGAAGCTGCCGGGCATTTACGGGCAATTTTTTCTATGTATATGGATGGCTGCAGCTACAGTGATATTGCAAAAAAACTGAATGCAGATGGTGTCTTGTCCCCAACTTTGCAAAGGGAGTATTACAGATCCGGGGAAAAACCGTCCCCAGAGTCCAAACCGTGGAATAATTATGAAGTAAAACGTGTGCTTCAGGATGTACATTGTACCGGCGATTCCGTATATGGAAAATATCAGCAGAGCGTTTTTCAGGGAAATAAGCAGAGAAACCGACCAGAGAGTGAGTGGATCTATGCAGAGAATACCCACGAAGGGATTATAGATAAAAAGCTGTTCCGCCAGGTGCAGGAAAAAATCAGGGAATTTACGGAAGAATATAAAAAGAGGCATCAGCTGAATAATGGAGCCATCCGGAGCCAGAATTTTTATACCGGCAAGATCAGGTGTGGAGGATGTGGCAACCGCATGATCCTGTCCAGGGAAAAGTCCGGGACATTTTATTATATCTGCGGTGCCAATGCAAACCATAAATCAGGAGGAAACCAGTGCAAGGGGCACAGGGTCAAAAAAGAATACGTGGATGAAGATGTCCTTCGTCTGATCCAGTCACATATGAAAAACGTATTGGATACAGAAAAAATGATCCGGGAAATGAACTCCGCTTCCAGAAACCAGACGCAATATTTGCTTTTGGACAAGGAAGTAGGGAAACTTCGGCGGGAACTGAGCCGGATCAGTAAGCGTAAATCTGATTTATATGAGGATTATTCGGAACGCCTGATTACAGAAGAAGAGTACATGCAGTTTTCCCGTATCTATTCCAATGAAATAGAAAACATCAAGAGCCGTCTGGATGCAGTATTGACGGCGCAGGTACGGTATTCCAAAGATTATCATATCGAAGAAGGATGGGGGAAAGTGATACATACTTATATGTCTAAGCGGAAGCTGACAAAAGAAATGGTGGAAGCCTTTGTGGATTCCATTATTATCCATGGTAAGTATGATTATGAGATCAAACTGGTATATGATGACCAGTTCGTTGAATTGCAAAAGATAATGAAAGAGAAGGAGGCACAGTCAAGATGACAGAAAATAGGAAAACAGCTGTCTATATCCGTTTATCTATGGAAGATGGGAATGTGGATGGCAGAACCAAACTGGAAAGTGACAGTGTGACTTCTCAGAGGATCCTGTTGAAATCGTTTGTGATCGATCAGCTTGGCGTGGATGAGGCAGATATCCTGGAATATGTGGATGACGGTGTCAGCGGCACCCATTTCAAACGCAATGGTTTTCAACAGCTGCAGGAGGATATGAAAAGCGGACAGATAGGCTGTGTAGTTGTGAAAGATTTTTCCAGGTTTGGCAGGGACTATCTGGAAGTGGGATTTTATATTGAATATATTTTCCCGCTTCTTCAGATCCGGTTTATTTCCATTAATGACAGTTATGACAGTGCAGCCAGTTCTGGAATGACCGGCGGTATGAATGTGGCTTTGAAGAATCTGGTTTATAACATGTATAGCCTGGATTTGTCGAAAAAAATTTCATCCGCAATGCATACCAGAATGAAAAACGGTACAAGGCTTCCGGTAAATGCCAGATATGGTTATAGAAAGGGCAAAGATGGAAGGTTGGAAATTGATCCGGATGCGGCTAAAGTGGTGAAGATGATCTTCCAGATGGCTGCAGAAGGTATGAGCTTTGCAGAGATCACAAGGGAACTGAACAAACAGGAAATTGCCACCTGTGATGAACGGAAAATCTCAAGAGGAGAGCAGGTTCAGTTCCAACGGTTTGATACCATCATGAAAAAACGCTGGAATCCAACCACAGTATCTGCAATCATCCGGGATGAGATTTATATTGGAACCCAGATATGGGGTAAAACACGCTGCAGTATGCACACCGGTCATAAAGCGGTTCTTAATGACGAGTCTGACTGGATCAGACTGGAAAACCACCATGATCCGATTGTTGACAGGAAACTGTTTGAAAAAGCGAACAGACAGCATCCGAAAAAATCCAGGGGTGTTGCAGAAACAAGAACCAATTATACGCTGGCAAGACGCAAGAAACAGCCAGCACTGATGCTGTGTGCACACTGTGGTCATTGTCTGGTAAGAGAAACGGAGCATCTACTGAAATGCTCGGATGGGCGTACCAGCGGTGATCATGTCTGTCGAAGTTTGGTGGTCAGACGTGAGCCAATGGAAAAGCATATCCTGGAGCTTGTTCATCAGTTTGCATCTTCCATGCTGGAAAACCGGAAGATTGTTGAATCAAAGAACCAGAGCAAAGGTATGGAGACGAATGTTGCAGAATTGTTGAAACAGAGCCGCCAGTTGTCTTCTGAAAAAATGAAACTTTATGATGACTACAAGGATGACCGTATTGACCGGGAATCCTACAAGCAGAAAGCGGAAAAGATAAGCAGACAGTTGGAGGAAATCAGACGAAAGATAGCAGAGTCTGAACATGATGCAAAGATGCTTGAGCGGGGTAATACTGCGAATGAAATGAAACTGGAAGAATTTCTGAGCATGGAGAAATTCGATACAGAGAAGTTACGGGAGATCATCAAGGTTATCCGGGTGCATAGCCAGGAGGAAATCGAAATTGAATGGAATTTTGATGATGTATTTTTAGGGTAGAGATAAAATGTTCTGGACAAGAGCGATTTTGTGGAAGATAATAAAAGTGCTGGGGTACCTGATTGGAATGGTCAGGTACTTTCCGGCAAGAAAAAAGAAATATTTTTTTTGTCCCATACTTGACACGTCCACATGTCTGCAGGCATACCTTTTGCAGTAATATGGCCAAGTCAGGAATGAATCCAAAGACACTGCAGTACATTATGGGACATAGTGATATTTCTGTAACGCTGAATGTTTATACACATGTAGGATTTGAAGATGCGGAGAAAGAAATGCAAAGATTAACAGATACAAAGTCTGAGAAGTCCACGGCGTACCGTAAAATATCTGTGTCGTAAATCTTTTGAATTTACGACAGAATTTACGACAGATGATGGCTGAAATAAGCAGATTTATGCGAAGTTATACTGGTATAAGATGAAAATGCCTCTGCCGCAGAAATGCCGGAAAGTGGCGTAAAATCAAGGAAAATCAGCATTTTAAAGGAGTTTAAGAGATATGATAAAAGTTTTGTTCGTGTGCCACGGCAATATCTGCCGCTCTCCCATGGCAGAATTTGTTTTTAAGGATATGGTACGAAGGAGAGGTCTGGAGAATCAGTTCTATATTGCTTCCGCGGCTACCAGTACGGAAGAAATCGGAAATCCGGTGCATCCTGGAACCAGAAGGAAGCTTCGTGAGGTTGGGATTTCCTGCGAAGGAAAATACGCGGTGCAGATGAAAAAATCGGATTATGAAAAATATGATTATCTTATCGGCATGGATGAGTGGAACAGAAGAAATATGATGCGGATTGTAAAAAAAGATCCGCAGAAGAAACTATTTCTGCTGCTGGATTTTTCCGATTCTCCCAGGGATATTGCCGATCCGTGGTATACGGGAAATTTTGAAGTGACTTACAGGGATATTGTGGAAGGCTGCGAAGCATTCCTTAAATATCTGAAAACAAACGGAACGATTGACTTCTGAAATATATTTTGCTGAAACAAAAATGCTGCAGACAGTCTCTTTCGAAGCCATGAGGCATTTCTGTTTCATAGAAAATGAATTTTTGGCGCTGATAAAGGGGCAGGTCTTTTATGGATGAGGAACTTAGGAAACTGGAAAGGACTTGCCCTTTTTGTTTAAAATCATAGCGGGAAGCTTGTATGTCTGTCGGTATTTGTCGATGAAAATTTCTTTACATGTCTGCCTGGACAGTTTATACTAAAAATATAACAATTCTAAGGAAGTTTCACTTCCTTCTGTAACGTACCGCTGGAAAAGCTGATCGGTAATTTCATAAAGAAAAGCTTTTTCGAGACGGCAGTATCTGAATAATTCTGGACATATCGTCCGCATTTCACAGGAATCAAGGAGTGTATAATGGAGAACAAATATGAATTTTTCGTAGAACAGCTTCGAAAGGAACTTTTGGATGCAACCGGATACGAGGAAAAACAGATTTATTATAAGAAAAAAGAAGATTTTCCTCCTACTGAAGATGACAGGCTGGTTTTGAAGTGCTCTGAAGCCAATGGGAAAGCTGAAATATGCGCTTTGTATATCAGAGAACTGTATCTGTCGTATAAAAAAGGGAGATCGATGTCAGAAATCGTGAAAGCCGTTATGGATAGAATGCAGCGTATATCAAAGGCCGGGATTCTGAAAAAGGCGGGGGATATAAATGATTATGGGAAAATAAAAGGGGACTTGTTTATCCGTCTTCTAAACAGAGAGCTCCACAAAGCAGAACTGAACGACGCGATATATAGAGAGATGGGCGATATTGCAATGGTGCTTTATATCTGTATGGGAGAAGCGGATGGGTGTATGACAAGTATGAAAGTGAAAAAATATATGCTTGAGGAATGGGGAATGGATCAGAATGAAATTTTTGATAAAGCATTATTGAATACCTATTTCTTTTCTCCTCCAAGAATATATTGCTGGGAGAAACTGGTTTTCAATCCGTCCTATAGCGGAGACAATTTTATGAACTTGGTGTCCGATTATTCTATAAGAACAGACGCTCTGGGGAACTGTCTGAGTACAACAAAGAGGACGAACGGTGCGGTGGCTGTTTTTCTGCCGGGAGTAGCCGGACGGATTGCAGATTTGATGAACGATGATTTTTATATTGTTTTTACCAGTATTCATGAAGCTATGATACATAGTGTGACCAGCACGGATCCGGAGACACTGAGACAAGTGCTGGAAGAAACTGTTTATGAGACTACGCCTCCCGAAGATTTTCTGACGTTTCAAATTTATCAGTATGACAGAGACACAGGAGAGTTTTGTCTTGCCGGATAAAAAGCATGCAGCTTTACATAAATCACCGTGATAGGCATAAAGAGAAAAACTGCATATAATACATAAATAATATTTTATTTGTCAGGAGGAATATTCATTGGCATATAAAATTATGCTTGACGCAGGACATGGGGGAATCAGAATGTGCAGAAAAGAATCTGGTATATTGGACATGGTTTCATACATATCTTTTCAACAGATGGCATAATGAAAGGAAAAGTGTGAAAATGGGGGCAAAAAGACTGGAATGTTATCATATAAAGAGGGTATATCTGGGAGAAA
>DWVA01000150.1 GCA_019120475.1 Candidatus Blautia intestinipullorum
CCCTTATCTTTTTTGATAGAAGAGGGAACAGGGAACAAAGAGACAGATCGGATTTTTGCCTGCTGCGGGGATACTCCCGTTTACACGGCGGACCGTTCCGTACTCTTAAAGCTCCGGGGATATTCGCTTACAAGAGGGATGCTCTGCGCTATGCGCCGCAGAGCCCTGCCTTCTGTGGAGGATATATGCAGAGATGCCCGCCGGGTGGCGGTGCTGGAGAATGTAATGAATCCTTCCAATGTAGGCGCGATCTTTCGTTCCGCCGCTGCCCTGAATATAGACGGGGTGCTTCTTACTTCCGGCAGCAGCGATCCGCTGTACCGCCGGGCGGCAAGAGTCAGCATGGGAACGGTTTTTCAGATTCCCTGGACTTATTTTGACAAAAAGGAGATATGGCCGAAGGAAGGTATGAACCGTTTAAAGAAACTGGGGTTTCAGACAGCGGCAATGGCTCTCTGCGAGGATTCTCTCAGTATTCAGGATCCCAGGCTGAAGATTCCGGAAAAGCTTGCGGTAGTTCTGGGAACAGAGGGTGAAGGGCTGGAGAAAGAGACGATTGCGGAATGTGACTACACAGTGCGGATTCCCATGTCACACGGAGTGGATTCTCTGAATGTGGCGGCGGCCAGCGCGGTAGCATTCTGGGAGTTGGGAAAAGAATAAAAAATACAGAAAAACAGGCGGTATGTCCTCAGATTTTCAGGATCATACCGCCTGTTCTCTTATTCTGCTGATTTATGCTGTGCTTATGCCAGCTTTTCTCCTGTGAGCATTTCGTATGCCTGGAGATATTTTTCAATAGTCTTGTCTACGATTTCCTGAGGAAGCGTCCAGTTGTTGTCCGGATTTGCCTTCAGCCAGTCGCGGGCAAACTGTTTGTCAAAGGACGGCTGTCCATGACCTGGTTCATAACCGTCTGCCGGCCAGAATCTGGAGCTGTCCGGAGTAAGCATCTCGTCGCCGAGAACGATGTTGCCGTTTTCATCAAGTCCGAATTCAAACTTGGTGTCTGCGATGATGATGCCTTTGCTCAGAGCGTACTCAGCGCATTTTTTGTAAAGAGCGATGGTGCAGTCGCGGAGTTTTTCCGCATATTCCTGTCCTTTGCCCGGAAAATGCTTTTCAAGATGCTGGATACTCTGCTCAAAGGAAATATTTTCGTCATGATCGCCGATCTCCGCCTTGGTGGAAGGTGTATAGATCGGTTCAGGAAGCTTATCGGATTCCTTAAGTCCTGCAGGAAGCTGGATGCCGCAGACAGTACCGTTTTCCTGGTAGCTTGCCCAGCCGCTTCCTGTGATATATCCGCGTACGATACATTCAATGGGAAGCATGTTCAGCTTGCGGCACATCATAGATTTGCCCTGAAATTTCTCCTGCTGGAAAAATTCCGGCATGTCTTTTACATCTACAGAAATCATGTGATTGGGGACAATGTCTTCTGTCATGTCAAACCAGAACTTGGACATCTGAGTGAGAACGGTTCCCTTTTTGGTGACCTCGTTGTTCAGGATCACGTCGAAACAACTGATACGGTCTGTGGCAACCATGATCAGGCTGTCGCCGTTGTCATAAATTTCACGTACTTTACCTTCTTTGATCGGTTTTAAAATTTCCATGTTCATACCTCACCATTGAATTTTTTATACTATGCAGTTTCTTTACCAAAGTAAAATTATCACTGTTTCTGCGGCCTGTCAAGAGCGAAATGGCTTTCCGGCAATCTTCCGGTAAAAAATAATAGTCAGCGCTGTTGTAGCCACCCAGCCGAAAGGCCAGGCCATCCAGATTCCCGTACTCTGGAAAAAACGGGAAAAGATATTGGCAAGAATGATCCGGAGGATCAGATCAGGCACAGTGGCGATAACGAAGTATTTCATTGCTCCGGCTCCCCGGATAATGCCGTCGGTAGTCAGTTTGACAGCGATCATAAAGTAACAGGGGCTGACAAACCGGAGAAATTCCATGCCGGCCCGAATGGCTTCCCTGCTGGTGTTTTCCAGAAAAAGTCCCATCATCCGGCGGCTGAATCCAAAATAGAGGATGACAAAAGGCACAGCCGCTATGAGGGCCAGACGGATTCCTGCGCGGAAACCCAGAGGAATGCGGTCCTTTTTTCCGGCGCCTATATTCTGGGCAGTATAACTGGAAAGACAGCTTCCCAGAGACATAAAAGAATTAATAGCAAAGGTATTCAGTTTGACTCCAGCGGAATATCCTGCGATCACAGAGGAGCCGAAACGGTTTACAATGTCCTGGACAAAAAGATTCCCGATGGAAAGAACGCTTTGCTGCATAATGCTGGGAACAGCGATAGCCGCAATCTGCCCCAGAAGGGATCTGTCAAAAAGGGCGGAGCTTTTTCCAGGAAGACAACGGAGCCTGCGCAGAATAGTGACAAGAGCCAGTACGGCGGAAACGCCCTGAGCCAGAAAAGTGGCCCAGGCCACGCCTGCAACGTCCCAGTGAAAATGCGCCACAAAAATATAATCCAGAAGGATATTTCCCGCGGAAGAGCCGAGAAGAAAATAAAGGGGCGTTTTGGAATCGCCAAGGGCGGTGAAAATTCCTGTGCTTACATTATAAAACATTAGAAACGCAAGCCCGTAGATATAAATATTCAAGTAAAGAACGCCGTCCTTATAAATATTTTCCGGCGTATGGATCAGCCGCATCATAAGAGGACAGAACAGGCAGCCGAAGAGGGAGAGAGCTGCGCTTAATACTCCGCAGGAAATAAAAGCTGTGCTGATGGCCGCTTTCATCTTTTGGTAATTCTTTGCGCCGAAATATCTGGAAACTACAACAGAAGCTCCCAGATTGCTTCCTACTGCAAAGGCCATAAATATGACAGTAATGGGATAAGAGGCTCCAACGGCCGCCAGAGCGTGTTCCCCGGCGAACCGGCCGGCGATCATACTGTCGGCAATGTTATAAAGCTGCTGAAAAATCACGCTGATAAATAAGGGAAGGGCAAAACGCCAGAGGGTTTTGTCAGGATGTTCTTTTGTAAGGTCTGTGATCATATTTCTTTTCTGCTGAATCCGGTGCGGACTTCCTTTCCTGTAAATGACGATCATTAACGTTAAAATATCTGAGACTATTATGACATTTCTGAGGGAAAAAAGCAATGTCACAGCCTTGACTGTGAAAACTTTCAGAATCCCCCTTGACGAACTATTTATCATCCTTTAAAATATTTTCTGGAATTGTATAAGCTCAAGATAGGTTGAGCGTTTCTACCAACTGCCGTAACAGTTGACTATGATCCCGCGATTATAGTCATCTGCTGCGGCAGATTTATTTTCCGGCCGGAATCATCCTGCCGGACATATCTAAGGGAGGTTTTTATGAATTACGATGTGATCATTATCGGAGCCGGACCAGGAGGCATTTTTGCGGCTTATGAACTGATGAAGGAGAAACCGGAATACAGGGTGGCTGTGTTTGAAGAAGGCTATCCTCTGGAAAAACGGAAATGCCCCATTGACGGGGTAAAAGTCAAAAACTGCATTAACTGCCGCCGCTGCTCCATCATGTGCGGTTTCGGAGGCGCAGGCGCTTTTTCGGACGGAAAATATAACATTACCAATGATTTCGGCGGCACACTTTATGAGCATATTGGAAAAAAACAGGCCATCGACCTGATGAAGTATGTGGACGATATCAACATGGCTTACGGAGGAGAAGGCACTAAGCTGTATTCCACCGCCGGGACAAAGTTCAAGAAGCTTTGCCTGCAGAATAAGCTGAATCTTCTGGACGCGTCGGTCCGCCATCTTGGAACGGACATTAATTATGTAGTGCTGAAAAATCTGTACGATCATATGAAGGATCACATAGACTTTTACTTTGATACGCCTGTAAATAAGCTGGAAAAAACAGAAGACGGATACCGCGTGATCTGTGAAAAAGATGTTTATGAATGTGAAAGATGCATTGTTTCTGTGGGAAGAAGCGGAAGCAAATGGATGGAGAAGGTATGTAAAGAGATGAAAATACCTACAAAGTCCAACCGTGTGGATATCGGAGTGAGAGTGGAGCTTCCCGCCGTGATCTTTTCTCATCTCACCGACGAGCTGTATGAAAGTAAGATCGTATACCGTACAGAAAAATTTGAGGACAATGTGAGAACCTTCTGTATGAATCCAAATGGTATTGTGGTGAACGAAAACACTAACGGAATCATTACCGTAAACGGTCACAGCTATGAAGGCGACGAGAGGAAAACAGAGAATACAAATTTCGCTCTTCTGGTGTCAAAGCATTTTTCCGAGCCCTTTAAGGACAGCAACGGATATGGAGAAAGTATCGCAAGACTTTCCAATATGCTGGGCGGCGGCGTGATCGTCCAGCGGTTCGGGGATCTTGTCCGGGGGCGGAGAAGTACGGTAAAAAGAGTGGAAGAAGGGCTGGTAAGGCCCACTCTTCTGGCTACTCCCGGAGATCTGAGCCTTGTTCTCCCAAAAAGGATCCTGGACGGTATTATCGAGATGATCTATGCTCTGGACAAGGTGGCTCCGGGAACAGCCAACGATGATACTCTTCTGTATGGCGTGGAAGTGAAGTTCTACAATATGGAGGTGGAGATCGACGAAAATCTGGAAAGCTGCTATAAAGGACTCTATATCATCGGAGACGGAAGCGGAGTGACCCATTCCCTGTCCCATGCGTCGGCCAGCGGAATTTATGTTGCGCGGCATATTGCAGCTCAGTGAGACGGAACAGAATATGAAAACGTATCTTGGCAGACAGAGAGTACCGCTCTCTGTCTGTGCTTTTTTCCGGGAAACTGTTAAGGAAAAATTTCTTGACTTTTAAATCCTACAGCTGTAAGAT
>DWVA01000151.1 GCA_019120475.1 Candidatus Blautia intestinipullorum
GACCAATGTGATCTCCATTACAGACGGACAGATTTTCCTGGAAAGCGATCTGTTCTTTGCAGGTATGCGTCCGGCGGTAAACGTAGGTCTTTCCGTATCCCGAGTAGGAGGCGCGGCACAGACAAAAGCCATGAAGAAGGCTTCCGGAAGTATCCGTATCGATCTGGCACAGTACAGGGAAATGGAAGTATTTACCCAGTTCAGTTCAGATCTGGACGACGCCACAAAGGCTCAGCTTGTTTACGGAAGCTGTCTGATGGAGCTTTTAAAACAGCCTCTCTGCAATCCTCTGAAGCTTCATGAGCAGGTGATCACACTCTGGACAGCTACTCATAAGAAGCTGGTACATGTGGAAAAGAAAAAGATCAAGCAGTATCAGATGGATATGCTTGCTTATTTTGACAATGTATATCCTGAAATCGGGAGAGAAATCAACGAGACAAAGCAGCTCTCTGACCAACTGGGTGAAAAGATCCTTCAGGTGGCCGACGAGTTCAGCAGCCGTGCGGCAGACACGGACAAGGCGGTTCATTAAAAAAGCAGGAGGGACCTATGGCAAGTGCAAGAGAAATACAGAGCAGAATAAGAAGTGTCAAGGACACGATGAAGATCACCAATGCCATGTATATGATCTCCTCTTCCAAAATGAAGAAAGCAAAAAAAGTTCTGGAGGATACGGAACCATATTTCTATAATATGCAGGCGGCGATCGCCAGGATCCTGCGCCATGTGCCCGATCTCCAGCATCCGTTTTTCAGTGTGCGCCACCTTGTTCCCCAGGAAGAGCGCAAGATAGGAACCATTGTGGTCACCGGGGACAAAGGAATGGCGGGGGCTTATAATCATAATATTACAAAGATGACAGATGAATTTATGGAAGGCCCCGGACATCATAAACTCTATGTACTGGGAGTGGTGGGACGCCAATATTACAGCAGGAAGAAGGCGGACATGGACGGCAGCTTCCGGTATACGGTACAGAAGCCTACCATGCACCGGGCGAGGGTGATCAGCGATGAGATCGTAAGGGCTTTTCTGGAGAGAGAGCTGGATGAGATCCACATTATCTACACGCAGATGCAGAATGCGGCGGTAATGGAACCTGTGAATATGCAGCTTCTTCCTCTGAAAAAGACAAATTTCACCCCTTCCCAGATACCCATGGGAACTCTTCAGGAAGAAATCGAGATGTTTCCTTCCGCAGATGCGGTACTGGATACCATTATCCCCAGTTATCTGACAGGCGTGATCTACGGCTGTCTGGTAGAAGCCTATGCCAGTGAAAACAACGCCCGTATGACAGCTATGCAGTCCTCTACGGACAGCGCGAAAAAAATGCTGGCAGATCTTTCGATTCAGTATAACCGGGCCCGTCAGGCGGCGATCACTCAGGAAATCACTGAGGTTATCAGCGGAGCGAAAGCGCAGAAGAGAAAATGACGGTTTCGGATAATATCCGGAACTGCCTGAATGACGCGGCGGGCGCGCTAAGAGGAGGAAAGAATGAATAAAGGTAAAATCGTACAGGTCATGGGGCCTGTTGTGGATGTTGTTTTCGAAGAGGGCGAACTGCCGGACATCAAGGAAGCCCTTGAAGTGGAAAACAATGGAAAAAAATGTGTTATGGAAGTTTCTCAGCATCTGGGAAACCGCATAGTGCGCTGCATTATGCTGAGCGCCAGCGAGGGACTTCAGAGGGACAGAGAAGTAACCGCTACAGGAAGCGGTATCAAAGTTCCGGTTGGAGACTGCACTCTTGGAAGACTTTTTAACGTGCTGGGAGAAACGGTAGACGGAGGAGAGTCTCTTGAGCAGGAGGAACACTGGGTTATTCACAGAAATCCCCCCAGTTTTGAAGATCAGAGTCCGGCGGTGGAAATCCTTGAAACTGGAATTAAGGTAATCGACCTTCTGGCGCCTTACGCAAAAGGCGGAAAGATCGGTCTTTTCGGAGGAGCCGGAGTAGGAAAGACAGTGCTGATCCAGGAGCTGATCCAGAATATTGCCACAGAACACGGCGGATATTCCATCTTTACAGGTGTAGGAGAACGTTCCCGTGAAGGAAATGATCTCTGGACAGAAATGAGAGAATCCGGCGTTCTGGAAAAAACGGCCCTGGTGTTCGGACAGATGAACGAGCCGCCGGGATCCCGTATGCGTGTTGCGGAAACAGGACTTACCATGGCGGAGTATTTCCGTGATACGGAACACAGAGACGTGCTGCTCTTTATTGACAATATTTTCCGTTTTGTGCAGGCCGGATCGGAAGTTTCCGCTCTTCTGGGACGTATGCCTTCCGCAGTAGGCTACCAGCCTACGCTGGCTACGGAAATGGGCGAGCTTCAGGAGCGTATCGCTTCTACAAAATCCGGATCCGTTACTTCCGTACAGGCGGTTTATGTGCCTGCCGATGACCTTACGGATCCGGCGCCTGCCACAACTTTCGCTCATCTGGACGCCACTACCGTACTGTCCAGAAAGATCGTGGAACAGGGTATCTATCCTGCTGTGGATCCGTTGGAATCTACTTCCCGTATTCTGGAAGCGGACGTGGTGGGAGAAGAACATTATGAAGTTGCCCGCCGTGTGCAGGAGATCCTCCAGAAATATAAAGAACTGCAGGATATTATTGCGATCCTTGGTATGGAGGAGCTTTCAGAGGAAGATAAAAACACCGTATATCGCGCGAGAAAGATCCAGAGATTTCTGTCCCAGCCCTTCCATGTGGCGGAGAACTTTACCGGTATTCCCGGCAAATATGTGCCTCTGAAGGAAACGATCCGCGGATTTAAGGCGATCATTAACGGAGAGATGGACGAATATCCGGAGAACGCTTTCTTTAACGTAGGAACTATAGACGAAGTGATCGAAAAGGCGAAAACCCTTGAAGAATAAGGAGTGAAACGTATGGATAATACATTCGGCCTGGAGATTTACGCCAGCGACAAGCTTTTCTATGCGGGAAGAGCCCGGTCCCTGGTGATTCCGGTAGAGGACGGACAAAAGGCGTTCCTTGCTCATCATGCCAATACGATTTCCGCTATTGTTCCGGGAGAGATGCGCTATCAGGATCCGGAAGGAAACTGGACAACAGTGGCGGTAAGTTCCGGATTTGTAGAGATGATCAACAATCGTGCAAAGCTGTTCTGTCTTACAGTGGAACGTCCGGAGGAGATCGATGTGCGAAGAGCACAGGAGGCGCTGGAGCGGGCGGAAGAACAGCTTCGTCAGAAACAGAGCATTCAGGAATATCACCGGAATCAGATGGCTCTTGCCAGGGCAATGACAAGACTTCGTGTAACAAAAAATTTATAAAAGACTGCGGCGGAAGCTATAATATGGGGCTATCTATTTTTGGATAGCCCCTGTTTTAATTTCAATATATCATTTGGTGCGCAATCCACACATATAAAATGAAAAAAGGTGGTTTATAAGCCGGATAATCGGTATAATATTGTTAACGATTCAGATAAATTCAGGGATAAGTTGAATAAATGACACAGTTTATGATATCAGATTGAAAGAGCAGGTGTGAAAGAATGGTAAAGAATACATTGTTTTCCGGTGAATCGAAAAATGTAGAGTACAAAGCGCTTTGCCAGATAAAAGCGAAAAGTATATGAAAACCGTTATAGCTTTTGCCAATACGCAGGGTGGAAAGCTGATTATAGGGATAGATGATAAAACACATCGGGTTGTAGGTGTGGAAAATGATATATTGTTTCAATTGATGGATAGAATTGCCAATGCTGTTTCAGACTCCTGTGTGCCGCAGATCATCCCTGATATTGAACCGCGGACGGTAGACGGAAAAACAATCATTATTGTGTCTATAGAACCTGGGAAGAACAGACCGTATTACCTTGCATCAAAAGGAAAAGAAAATGGCACGTATATCCGTGTGGCAGGTACATCCAGGCTGGCATTTCCAGAGAAGATAAAAGAACTGGAAATGGAAGGAGCAAGAATTTCATGGGACGAGCTCACTTGTGTGGGATATTTTGTTTCGGAAGAAGCTACAGAAAAACTTTGTTATGATATTGAAACATTTCGGAAAAAGGCTGGGATGATAGATCGTTCTGTGAAAAAAGAACAGCTTATTAACTGGAAAATCTTAAAACAGAGTGACGGAGAATATCTGGCAACAAATGCTTATGTGCTGTTGACATCTGACTATTTTTCATTTTCTAAAACTCAATGTGCAGTTTTTAAGGGAACGGACCGGGCAGTGTTCCTGGATAAAAGAGAATTTACAGGACCAATTTATACACAGATTGAAGATGCTGTGGAGTTTGTACTGAGAAATATAAGACTTGGGGCAACGATTGATGGATTAGTGAGAAAGGAAAAATATGAGCTTCCAGTAGAGGCGATTAGAGAGATGATAATCAATGCCCATTGTCATCGTAATCTGCTGGATGAATCCTGTATTCAGGTTGCTATTTATGACGACCGGTTGGAAGTGACTTCTCCGGGTGGAATTATTTCGTAATTCATTGCCGACGATGAGTGGAAACGAAAGTATCGGAGAACTATCGGAGAAGCATCGGAGAAACATCGGAGAAACATCGGAGAAGCATTGGAGAAATATTGGAAAAAGAACGGGGAATAAGTCTTAATGATACCCAGAAAAAGATAGTAAAGTTGCTTTCAGAGGATAACCGATTGTCGGCGGTTAAATTAGCGGAAAAGATTGGTATCGCCGGCCGAAATATAGAGAGTAATATTAAAACATTAAAAGACTGCGGCATTCTTGTCAGGCATGGTTCTCCCAAAAATGGCTATTGGGAGATTGTAGACGAAGGCGAAAAAGACTGAGAATCATAGTCCATTAAGGGCCGGTATAAATGAAAAAGAGCTGAGATACCTTGGATCTGCAAGGAAAATCAGCTCTTTTTATGTGGTGCGGAATTAAAACGCTATAGGGCTGTCAGTCCGCCTTTTCAGAATCTCCGGCATCCGGAAGGATTTCCTGTCCGGAAGACGCTTCCGCAGGGGAAGATGTCCCGGCGGATGGCTGTAAAGAAGCTGCGTCCGCTGTCTCCGTCCCGGGGGTTCTGAAAGTCTCCGTAGGGGGGGTGCTTTTTTCTGAGTCAGGTTCTGACGGCTGCTGATAGGGTCGGTAGGGTTCCCAGTAATGCTCTTCCTGGTTTTCCTTTGCCAGCTCCTCGTCTGTCTCCTGTTTCCCGCTGCGGAGCAGATAAACGCCGGCGGCGATGATTGCTATGGCAATAACGGTTCCCGGAAGCTGGTAAAAGATGGTGGAAAGAAAATCCCTCAGAAAGCCGGGGAACAGCCAGTACAGGATATCCGTCACATTATTCCACAGGATGGCAACGCCGAATATGATCAGAAGTACGGCGGCGACAGTGCTGTGCTTTTTAATGGCGCCGTCAGTTCCGATAAACTGATCCAGATGAAGGATGTATGTATCCTCCACGGAATAGAAGTCATCTTCTGACAGCGATTTCAGATTGTGTACGTTAAAAAAACTGTAAAGCCACAGGATGGGAAGGAAAAAGATCAGCCAGCCGATGCCTGTGATGGAGCCGAAAGCCAGAACACCCCAGAAAAGGAGCATGATGCTGACGCCCTGCTTCCGAAATCCCATATACATCTCCCCTGCTCCCGGGATCAGAGACGCAAGGAATAACAAGAATCCATGTTTTTGCTTTGTCATTTTACTCTCCTCCTTTAAATATCTTATTTGGAAAACTCCTCAGATAGTCTGATACTTTATCGGAACCGCTGGAAATTCCCGAACCGATCGCTCTGGAAAAATGAGCCAGACCGGATCCGCGCTCCCATGCCTGCTTACCGGATGAAAAATCCGCCGTCTGCTCAGCCGGAACAGGACGGGGCGGAGTAAAATCCACATGGCCCGAAAGGAACAGGAGGACCAGCGCCGCAGCCACCCCCGCGGCAGTTCTGAGCCTGTAATGAAAAAGCTGCGTCCTGCGTGAAGCAGTACGGATGATCTTTGAAGGCTGCGCATCGAAAGAAGCGGCTTTTTCAAGGATTTCTTCGCGGAGATAAGCGGGAGCGGTTGCTGTGGGAGCAGAGTTTTCTTCCCCTTCAAGCATTTGCTCCAGACAGAAATCACACTGTTCCAGATGCTCCAGAAAAGCGATCATTTCACTGGTGCTCATTTTATCATTCTGTTCAAAAATATCCATGCTTTTTTTCTGAATGTGCATATCAACCGCTCCTTTCCTTTGGATTTTCAGGTGGGATCAGAAGTTTTTTCAGCATTGCCTTGGACCGGTAAAGCTGGGTTTGGATCGTTTTCGGATTTTTCTGCATCCGCCGGGCAATTTCCGTCACAGAAAGCTGCATACAAAAATGTGCTGTTGCAACTTCTTTGTAGGGGCTCTTGAGCTGCTGGCACAATGCGTATACCTGCCGTTCGGAATCCGTCTTCAGACAGAGGGCCTCCGGTGAGGAAGAATTGTCCGGTATCTGAGAAAAATACATATCCTCAGTAGGAATGCAGCGCCGTCCCGCCGCCTTCAGATAATCCAGACATTTGCGGACGGCGATTTTGCTTAACCAGGCTTTTTCATAAGTGCCGTCGAAACGGGACAGATTTTTGTAAGCGGACAGAAATACTTCCTGGGTCAGATCTTCTGCATCGAAAGGATTGCCGACAGATTTCAGACAGATGGAATAGATGAGATTTTGATACTGTTCCAGCAGATATTTCAAATATTCTTCCTGTGAAATACGATCAGCCCCTTTCCTTCCGGCGGATATTGCCGTGCCGGATCATTTCCGGTTTGTGTCCCGCTCATATATTATAACGCGGGAAAAGAAAAAAACACTTCATGATCTGAAAAGAATTTTAAGAAAGAGTAACGAAAAATAAAGGGATTTTTCTTACAGCCTGTTAATTGTAAAGGATTGTCCTGTGTGCTATAATTTCTGATGTATATCGAAGAAAAAGAAGTACTTTCGGCGCGTACTTTTGCCGGCTGAAGCATGGGACGCTCCGAGATGCGGCAGGTGAGAAGAAGTATGGCAAGTATCAGAGACGTGGCACAGAGAGCCGGAGTAGGCGTAGGAACTGTGTCGAGAGTTTTAAATGGAAACGGCTATGTGGCCGAGGATACAAGAAAAAAAATAGAGACGGCTATCAGCGAGCTGGAGTATACGCCTAATGAGCTGGCCCGCAATCTGTTCCGTAATAAGACGGGGCTTATCGGAGTTCTTGTCCCTGACCTGGATCATCCGTTTTTTTCTTCTTTTGTGAGAGAGACGGAGATCGCCCTTTATAAAAAAGGATATAAGGCCATGGTATGCAACACCATCGGAAACAGCAGCCGCGAGATGGATTATCTGAATATGCTGGACCGGAACATGGTGGACGGGATCATAACCGGTTCTCATACTCTGCATGTGGAGGAATACCTGAAAAGAAAGGGAAAAATTGTCTCTCTGGATCAGGAATTCGGCCCGGGTATTCCAATGGTAGGCTCAGACCATGTATCCGGAGGAAAGATCGCGGCGGAAGTGATGCTGAAAAATAAATGCAGAAAGGTGCTTCACATCACGGGAGTGGCTCCCAACGTGGCCGCCAATGACCGCCATGCGGTTTTTGAGGCCGTGCTCAGTGAAAACGGAGTGGACGTGGTAGATATGATGATGGCGTGGAACCTTTTTGACCATCAGTCTTACTGGGACGCGGCAAAAGAAGCTATCCGCAAATGTGACGGGATCGACGGAGTGTTTGCAGCCGACGAGCCTGCGCTCTGCTATATGCATCTGGCCATGAAAGCGGGACGGCGTGTTCCGGAGGATTTAAAGGTGATCACTTATGACGGAATGGACATTACAAAGCTCTGCTACCCGGAGGTAACCTGTATCTGCCAGAATATTAAATTCCTGGCGGAAACATGCGCGGATACAATGATTAAGTTGATCGAAGGAAAGGAACCCGTTCCACAAAAACAGATTTTATCTGTAGAATTACGCCAGGGTCAAAGTACGCTTCCAGTGGAACTGGATGGGAAATATTGAGAAAATATTCAGATAATATGCAAGGAGAGACGGCTTAAATTATTGAGTTGTCTCTTTTTTTAACTGATTTAACGGGAAAACAGATCAATATTGGGGAAACAGAAGATGGATTTTATAAGAATGAAAATGTGTGGGATTTTGTTTATTGATGAAAAAGAAACAGTCACAAAACAAAATAGAAATGGTGATAAGGGTTTCAGAAATGCGATAATTCAAAATTGTGCATTATATACAATAAACGTGTGGTAGAATTGTAAAAATATACAAAATTACAATAGGGGGGGGGTAATTTTGCGAAATACTATTGACAAATATGAAAAATGAAGCTATGATATAGACACAATATGAAACGGGTTCCATATTTGAACCGCTGAAGTTTTAAAAAAACAGGAGTGGTTCGAGCAATATGGAACGGGTTCTATAAATTTCCAGGCGCGCGGTGGAAATGATATCTTTTAAGGAGGAAGAGAACATGAAAAAAGCAATTAGTATGGCAATGGCAGTAACAGTTGCTCTTTCAACAGCAGCTACTACAGTTCCGGTAATGGCGGACGATCCGGTGGAACTGACAATCTGGAGTCCTACGGATACAGAGGCAATCGAAGCATGGTGGGAAGAAAAGATCGCTGAATGGAACGAAGCAAACCCGGACATTCAGGTGAGCCGTGAGGCCATTGACCGTTCCGATTCCTATGCATATGACAACAAGATCGCTACGGCAGTAACTTCCAACGATCTTCCGGATATCTTCTATGTAGACGGACCGCAGGTTTCCTACTATGCGGCAAACGGAATCACGGTTCCCCTGGATGATTATTTCTCAGAAGAGGATCTTTCAGATTTTGTAGATTCAGCAGTAGCACAGAATACATACGACGGTTCCCTGTACGCTATCGGCGCAACAGAGTCTTCCGTAGCCTTCTACTATAATAAAGACTACCTGAAGGAATGCGGCGTAGATGTGGACGATCTGGATTCCCGTACTGTAGATAATCCGATCACCTGGTCCGAATTTGCTGAGATCGCAGAGAAATGTACAACAGACGATTATGTAGGCGCTCATATTATCATGGACCACGGCGAAGGGCTTCCCTACGCGCTGGAGCCAATGTATCTTTCCGCAGGTAAAGATTATATCAGCGAAGACGGAACAACGGCAGACGGCTATGTAAACAGCGAAGAAGCTGTAGAAACAACAGCATACCTGGCCGACATGATCGCAAAAGGATGGGCAAACGTAGAACCGATCACAGACGAGTTCCTGAACGGCGCCTGCGCTACCATGCTGGGCGGTTCCTGGGAGATTGCCACACTGACAGCAAACGCTGATTTCGACTGGGGCGTAACATATTATCCTGTAAACGATGATACTAAAGAAGCAGTTTCTCCCTGCGGCGACTGGGCGGCGGCAATCAGCAAAGACTGTGAGAACGTAGACGCAGCGGGACAGTTCCTGCAGTGGCTGATGAACACAGAAAACGTTGCTACATACGCGGCAGCAATCGCAAAACCGGCGACACGTGTATCCGCTTATGACGAAGATGTTATGGCAGATTATCAGGAAGGAAACCTGGCTCTGATCAAGGCGCAGCTTGAGAACACAGCAGTTCCCCGTCCGAGAACACCTTCCTACGCAGTATTCTCCTCTGCATACGCAGAAGCAATGACAAATATCTTCTCTGACGCAGCCAGCACAGGAGAGGTGGATAACGATTATATCCAGTCCGAACTTGACACAGTTTCCGACACCTTTACAGATGATTACGAGACCTACTATGCTGAATAAAAAAAGGTCATAAAATCTGGCCGCATCGCATGGCGGTGCGGCCTTTTTGTTTGAAAGGGGGAAAGGTTATGGCTAAGATGAAAGCAAAGAAACTTACTGGCAGAAAACGTGACGAAAGAATTGCCGCGTATTTCTTTGTTGCCCCGGCGGTGATCCTTCTGATCGCGTTTCTGGTAGTGCCGATGATCTATACGGTTTACTTTTCCGGATTCAAATATCAGATCATGCGCCCGGACGCCATGAAATTTATCGGTATTGAGAATTATATAGAACTTTTCCAGGACAAAAACTTCTGGCAGGCGCTGAAAAATACAGTGTATTTTACAGTCATCGTCGTTCCTGTCCAGTGTGCTCTGGCTCTGGGGCTTGCCCTTCTTGTATCCAAGAAGTTCCGCGGCGTGGCGGTTTTCCGGACCATGTATTTCAGCCCGCAGCTTACTTCCATGGTAGTTATCTCCGTTCTGTGGTCCGTGCTTTATAACGCGAACCCCAACACGGGTCTTTTTAACTCCATCCTGACGTCTCTGGGACTTGATCCTATCAGCTTCCTGAATGACGAGCATACGGCCATGAACTCGATCATTTTCATGTCCGCATGGCAGGGCGCCGGATATCAGATGATGATCTTCCTGGCCGGCCTGCAGGGAATACCCCGGGATCAGTACGAGGCCGCGTCTGTGGACGGAGCTACGAAATTCAAACAGTTCCTTTATATTACCCTTCCGGGATTGAAGGGAACCATTAAATATGTTATCATGATCACCATGATTCAGGCAATGAAGCTCTTCACCCAGCCTTATATCATGACACAGGGCGGACCGAAAAACTCCACTAAGACTCTGGTATACTACATTTACTCAGAGGGCTTCCAGAGAGGTAACTTTGGTTATGCCTGCTCGATCGCGGCGGTATTCTTTGTCATTGTCGTATGTATGTCCATGGCAATGAAGAAAATTACCACGTCTACGGATTAAGGGAGGGGGAGAGATCATGACGAAATCAATGCAGTTTTCAGCCAAATTCGGCAAATTTATGTTTTATTTCGGGAACATCATCATCGGCATCATCTTTGTTTCCCCTCTGATCTGGATGATTTCCGCTTCTCTGAAGCCGGAGGCAGAGATTTTTGCCAATATGGATTCCCTTACAACCTTCCTGCCGGTGCAGGCGTCTCTGAACAACTATGCGGAAGTGTTCTCCAGACTGAACCTGCCCCAGGTATTTAAAAACACGCTTCTTTACATTGCCCTGATCCTGATTTTCGACCTTCTTGTAAACTCTATGTGCGGTTACGCGCTGGCGAAATTCGAGTTCAGAGGCAAGGGAGCGATCCTGAATCTGGTCGTTGCGCTGATGGTTCTTCCTATGGAAGCGATCATGCTGCCGCTGTATATCGAAATGTCTCAGCTTGGCTGGGTCAACACTCTGGCAGCCCTGGTAGTGCCTTTCATCGCGAAGTGCTTCTCGATCTACATGTTCCGGCAGTTCTTCTATGATATTCCGGACGATCTTATCGAGGCGGCGGCAATCGACGGATGCAGCCCGGCCGGAACCTTTTTCAAAATTGTGGTTCCGATCTCCAAGACCGTATATGCTACGGTATTCATCCTTGACTTTGTAGCCCACTGGAACGACTTTATGTGGCCGTTCCTGGTTATGACAGGCGAAGACAAACGTACGATCCAGCTTGCGGTACAGTCCTTCTTTGGAACAAACCCGGTTCATTACAGCGCGATCATGGCAGCTCTGGTCGTTTCTGCGATACCGATGATCATTATGTTCATCTTCATGCAGAAATACTATGTGGAAGGTATCGCGTCTTCCGGTATTAAAGGCTGATATGGCCGATATTCGCTGAGAAAGCCTTTTTCCGGCTGCTTATTGTGACTGTGAGAATGCTGGCCGACAGAAAAAATAATAGATAATGGAAAGGCAGGATCACCATATGATCAGTAAACTTTTACAGCAGGCAAGAGACTATGAAAGAGAAAAGAGACAGGAGGTACGTCCTGAGGAGCGGCCCTGTTACCATGTGACAGGAAGCCGCGGATGGATCAATGATCCCAATGGATTTTCCTTCTACAAAGGTGAATATCATCTGTTTTATCAATACTATCCTTATGCCAACGAATGGGGGCCCATGCACTGGGGACATTCCGTGAGCAGGGATCTGATTACATGGGAATACCATCCGGCGGTTATGGCGCCGGATAAAGATTATGACAATGCGGGCTGTTTCTCCGGCAGCGCCCTGGAAACGGACGACGGACGCCATTTCATCATGTATACAGGCGTTGGAAAAGTGACGGACGAAAACGGTAAAGAACAGCATTATCAGACACAGTGTATCGCTACCGGCGACGGAACCGATTATGAAAAATATGAGGGGAATCCTGTGCTGACGGCTAAGGATCTTCCCGAGGGCGGAAGCCCTGTGGATTTCCGCGATCCGAAGATCTGGCGCGGCGAGGATGGAAAATTCTACGCGGTGGCGGCTAACGCCACAGAGGACGGAAACAGCGCGATCCTTCTTTTTGAAAGCGAGGACGGATTTGACTGGCATTTTGCCAATGTCCTGGATTCCAGCACCAGGGAACTGGGAGGGATGTGGGAGTGTCCTGATTTCTTTGAACTGGACGGAAAGCATCTTCTGACGGTAAGCCCGATGGAAATGATGCCTCAGGGACTGAAATATCATGTGGGACACTGTACCCTATGTATTTCGGGAACCTATGACAAAGAGACGCACAGATTCCGGAGAGAAGCCGTGCAGCCTGTTGACAGCGGGATCGATTTTTACGCTCCCCAGACAATGGAAACGCCGGACGGCAGAAGGGTGATGGTAGCCTGGATGCAGGCATGGAGTAATTCCAAATTTGTTCCCCGGGGTGTGAAATATTTCGGACAGCTTACAGTTCCGAGAGAGCTGAGTTTCCGGGAGGGAAAACTGATCCAGAAACCAGTCCGGGAGCTGGAAACATACCGCAGAGATCCGGTCAGCTACGACCGGGTGGAAATATCCGGGGAGACTTCACTGGAGGGAATCCGGGGAAGGGTGCTGGATATGACGGTGCGTCTTCAGGCTGACGGAAAATTTGAAGAGTTCCTGATGAAAGTGGCCTGCGGGGAGGGATATTACACTTCTGTGGCCTATGATCCGAAAAAAGAGGCGCTCTGTATTGACAGAAGCCACAGCGGTTATATGTATGATATCGTACACAGAAGAGAATTCCAGGTATCGCCTCTTAACGGGGAAGTGACGCTCCGGTGTCTTCTGGACCGGTTCAGTATGGAAATTTTCATTAACGACGGAAGCCAGACAGCGACGGTTACATACTTTACACCCCAGGAAGCGGACGGCATTACCTTTGCGGCAGAGGGAAAAGCGACTGTAAGTATTGAGAAATACAACCTTTCTTTTGAATAGCGTTAATGTACATTAACGTTAAAATATTCGGTAGACAAATGCGGCTCTTTCAGGGGCCGCATTTGTCTGTCCTGGAATGTGAACTGTAACGTCCTGAAGGATCAGGCGGTCCGCGTTTCAGGGTGAAAATTTCATGAAATCTGTTCATGGCGGAAAAGCTGTGCTATACTGAAAAATAAGCAGAGCTTTGGCGGACCGGATAACAGGATCTGCCGGAACCTGCGGTTGCGATCGATTACAGGAGAAAGAAGGCGGCTGAAAGTGACAGAGACGAGAAGACTATATTATGAAGACGTATACACAAGAGAATTCCACGGAGAAGTCAGAGAATGCAGGAAGGCGGAGAAAGGATACCAGATCCTCCTGGATCAAAGCGCCTTTTACCCGGAGGGAGGAGGACAGCCCTGCGACCTGGGAACGCTGAACGGCATAGCGGTTACAGACGTGCAGGAAGAAGGCGGGGAGCTGATCCACTATACAGAGAAGCCTCTGGAACAGGGAACGGCAGTGGAAGGACAGATTGACTGGGAGAGGCGGTTTGATCTGATGCAGCAGCATTCCGGCGAGCATATGGTAAGCGGGCTGGTGAACAGTATCTACGGCTACCATAACGTGGGATTCCATATGGGAAGCGACGTGATCACCATTGATTTCAGCGGTGTTCTGACAAAAGAACAGCTCATGGAGATAGAAGAAAAAACAAACAGAAAGATATGGAAAAACGCCCCGGTGAAGATTTTTTATCCTGATGAGGAGGAGCGGAAAAGTCTTCCATACAGAAGCAAGAAGGAACTGGAGGGTAAAATACGTCTGGTGGAATTTCCCGGCACGGATCTCTGCGCCTGCTGCGGAACTCATGTGTCCCATACCGGAGAAATCGGCATGGTAAAAATCCTGGGAGTGGAAAATTTCCGGGAGGGCGTCCGTGTGACGATGATCAGCGGAAAAAGAGTGCTGGATTATCTGAACAGGATCAATGAACAGAACAGCCAGATTTCCGTTAAGCTCTCCGCTAAAACAGAAGAGACAGCTCAGGCGGTAGAAAGGCTCTGGGAAGAAAATTACCGTCTGAAAGGCCAGCTTCTCCATCTGGAGCAGGAGCTGTGCCGGACGGAGGCGGACAGATGGGAGGGAGCGGGAAGCGTGCTTCTGTTCCACGAAGGCCTTGACGCGGACGGCGTGCGGAGGATGGCCGACGCGGTGATGCAAAAATGCGCCGGATGCTGCGCGGTCTTTTCTAAAAGCCCGGACGGAACGTATAAATATGCCATTGGCGAAAAAGACGGAGATCTCCGCCAGTTTGTAAAAGAAATGAACCAGGCGCTGAACGGAAGGGGAGGCGGAAAACCCTTCTTTGCCCAGGGGTCGGTAAAAGCCACAGAGGAAGAAATCCGGAGATTTTTCCGCCAGTAAAATATCTCTGGCGGAGCTGCGGGTTTTGGCGGAAAATCTTTTCAGGAAGAAAAACTCAGAAATCAGACGGAAGACAAAAGATATATGAGGTGACAAAAAATGTTCGGGGAATGCCATGCCCATGTAATTATGGACGGAATCAATTATCAGGTAGCGGTAAAAAGGCATGAACATGGGCCGGATGAACAGCTTGTGCGAAAGTGCCTGGAGACTTATCAGAAGGCGGGAGTCTCTTTTGTAAGGGACGGCGGAGATGCGCGGGGGGTATCGGCCCTGGCAAAAAAGCTTGCTCCGGAGTACGGAATTGATTACCGCACTCCCGTTTTTGCGATACATAAAGAGGGGCATTACGGCGGAATTGTGGGGAGAGGATTCTCCAGCCTGAAGGAATTTCACCAGCTGGTGCTGGAAGCAAAAAAAAAGGGCGCTGATTTTATAAAAATTATGACAACAGGACTTCTTGATTTTGAAAATCACGGAAAGATTACAGGCGCACCGCTGGAAGGAGCGGAAGTACGGGAAATGGTACATATTGCCCACGAAGAAGGATTTGCCGTGATGAGCCACACCAATGGCGTCTGCGGAGTCCGGGCCGCTGTTGAAGCCGGAGTGGACAGTCTGGAGCATGGAAATTATATGGATGATGAAACGCTTTCCATGCTGGCAGACAGCCATACTGTCTGGGTTCCTACTCTTGTGACAGTAAGAAATCTTTTGGGCTGCGGGAGATATCAGGACGAGGTGCTGAGGCCGATTATCAGAAGCGGTGAGGAAAATCTGAAGAAGGCTTATGACAAGGGAGTAAAAGCAGCTCTGGGAAGCGACGCCGGAGCCTACCGGGTAATGCACGGCGCCGGAATTCAGGAAGAGTACAGGGCTTTTCTGGATATTCTGGGAGATTCCCCGGAGGTAAAACAATGGATCAGGCAGGGCCAGGAAGAGATAGAAAAAAGATTCCGCCGGAACTGAGAAAAGGAAGAAGAAAAAAGTTTTTAAGGAGGCA